>NZ_VRMC01000106.1:0-18199 GCF_008369905.1 Pseudonocardia sp. EV170527-09 | reverse complement strand
GTCGGCCATCCCCGCCGGCCCCTCGGCCCGGTAGCGGTCGGACCACTTCTTGGCGGTCCGCGCGGAGACCATGAACATTGTCGCGGCCGCGGTGTGGGTCCAGCCGTGCTCGACGACGAGTTGAGCGAGCCGCAGCCGGGCGCGCGGGGTCAGAGCGGCGTTAGCGTGGGACACGAAGGCCTCCGGTGGGTGAAGCGGTTCCTAGACAGCTCCACTTCACAACCGGAGGCCTTCGTCTGTCAGCCAGACTCACCGCCCCCGGACGGGACAACCTCCCTGGACATCACATCTAGGCTCCCGACATGAGCGGCACCGACCCCGCCGACCGGCCCGGACCGGACGAGCCGGCGCGGCCGGACGTGCCCGGGGCGGCCGGGGCGACGCCGTCGTGGCAGGGCGCCCCGGGGTTCTCCGGGGTGGCCCCGGGGTCGTCCGGCCCGGTGGAGGTCCCGCCCCACGCCCCGCTGCCCGGGGCGCCGCCGTACCCACCGGGCACGGAGCCGGAGCGGGCCGCGGTCGCCGACCGGTCCCCGGAGCTCCCGGGCGTCGCCACCGTCCTCCCCCGCTGCGTGGCCGCGACCACCGGCTGGGTCGCGGTGGCGCTGCTGCTGGCCCTGGTCACCGGGGTCGGGTCGTGGCCGCTGCGCGGGCTCGCGCTGCTCGTGCCGTGGGGGCTCGCCGCCCTCGCGCTGGTGTTCCCGGCCCGGCGCGGGGTCGGCCCCGGCGGGCTGGTGGCGCTGGCGTTCGCCCCGTTCTGGCTGGTCCACGCCGTCCTGGTCGGTCTGCTCGGCTGGTGAGACCGGCCCGGTGCGGCCCGGCCGTCGTCCGGCGACCCCCTCTCCCGAATGGCGCCGGGGCGCTGCGTCACGCCATGATGTCGATCACCCACTCCCCGCAGAGGAGGTCCTGGTGGCCGATCACGACCCGCAGGTGCTGCCGATGGCCGACGTCGCCGATCGGTGGGTGGTGCGATGCGACTGCGGGTGCGGGCTCCTCACCCAGTACGCCTCCCGGGACGAGGCCGAGGACGCTGCGGCGCAGGCCCGGGAGGAGGCCGGCCCCCCGACCGCGCGGGAGCAGGCGATCGAGGAGGTCGTCGAGGACGACGGCGAGCGGGCCCCCGAGCGGATCTGACCGTCGTGGCCCCGGGCGGGATCAGTCCCGGCGCCGCGAGGTGATCACACCGGTGTCGAAGCCGGCCAGGTGCAGCCCGCCGGCGAAGCGCGCGTGCTCCACCTTGAGGCACCGGTCCATCACCACGGTCAGGCCCGCGGCCTCCGCGCGACGGGCCAGCTCCTCGTCGAACAGGCCGAACTGGAGCCAGAACGTCGACGGCGTCGGGTCCAGGGCGAGGACCTCGTCGAGCACCCCGTCGAGGTCCTCGGGACGGCGGAAGACGTCGACCAGATCCGGCACCACCGGCAGGTCCGCGAGCGAGGGGTACACCGGGCGCCCGAGGATCTCCGGCGCGTTCGGGTTGACGAAGTACACCTCGAAGCCGGTCGAGGCCAGCAGGTAGGTGGCGACGAAGTTGCTGGCCCGGGCCGGGTTCGGGCTCGCCCCGACGACGGCGACGGTGCGGGTGTCGCGCAGGATCTGCTGGCGCCGCCACGCGGGCGGGTTCTCCCAGGTCACGAGCTCTCCTTCTGCGAGGCGGCCAGCGCCTGGTCGAGGTCCCAGACGATGTCGTCCGGGTCCTCCAGACCGACCGAGATCCGGATCATGTCCTCGGGGACGCCTGCGTGCTCCAGCTGCTCGGTGGTCAGCTGCTGGTGGGTGGTGGATCCGGGGTGCAGGACGAGGGTCCGGGCGTCGCCGACGTTGGCGAGATGGCTGCACAGCTGCACCGCCTCGATGAACCGCGCCCCGGCCGCCCGGCCGCCGCGCACCCCGAACGCGAACACCGCGCCGGGGCCGCCGGGCAGGTAGCGCTTGGCCCGCTCGTGGTGGCGGTGCGACGGTAGCCCGGGGTAGGTCACGTACTCCACCCGCGGGTCCGCCTCGAGCCACTCGGCGACCTTCTGCGCGTTCGCCACGTGCGCCTCCATCCGCTGCGGCAGCGTCTCGACGCCCTGCATCAGCAGGAACGCCGAGTGCGCCGACAGCGTGGCGCCGACGTCGCGCAGCTGCTCGGCACGCAGCTTGGTGAGGAAACCGAGTTCCTGGAAGTTGCCCCACCAGGTGAGCCCGCCGTAGGACGGGACCGGCTCGGTCATCCCGGGGAAGCGGCCGTTGCCCCAGTCGAAGCGGCCGGACTCGATCACCACGCCGCCGAGGGTGGTGCCGTGCCCGCCGAGGAACTTCGTCACCGAGTGGATCACGATGTCCGCGCCGTGCTCCAGCGGCCGGCACAGGTACGGCGTCGCCAGTGTCGCGTCGATGATCAGCGGGAGCCCGGCCGCGTGGGCGACCTCGGCGAGCCCGGCGATGTCGGCGACCTCGCCACCCGGGTTGGACACGACCTCGGCGAACACGAACTTGGTGTTGGCGCGGATCGCGGCGGCGTAGTCGGCCGGGTCGGTGCCCGGCACGAAGGTCGTGTCGACGCCGAAGCGGCGCAGCGTCACGTCGAGCTGGGTGATGGTGCCGCCGTAGAGCCCGGCCGCGGCGACGGCGTGGTCCCCCGCCCCGGCGAGCGCGGCGAAGGTGAGGAACTCGGCGGCCTGCCCGCTGGCCGTGCACACCGCCCCGATGCCACCGTCCAGGCTGGCCAGGCGCTCCTCCAGCGCCGACACCGTCGGGTTGGCGATCCGGGAGTAGATCAGCCCGTACTTCTGCAGCGCGAACAGCGCCGCGGCGTCGTCGGTGTCGCGGAAGACGTAGCTGGTCGTCTGGTGGATGGGGACCGCCCGGGAACCGGTCGCGGCGTCCGGCACCGTCCCCGCGTGCACCGCCCGGGTGCGGAAGCCCCAGGCCCGATCCGGTCGGTCGCCGCGCGGTCCCGACGGTTCGCTCGCAAGCTCGCTCACGCCCCCATCCTCCCCCGCCTACAGATGGTCGCGCAGGAAGGCCCGCACCCGCTCCGTCGCGTCCGTCGCCGAGGGCTCGTGGTACTCCGCATGCAACGGTGTCCGGCGTGCCACCGCACCCTTCGCACCCGGCGTGCGCGTCATGAACGAGTGCCCGGCCTCGGGGTAGACGACGACGTCGTGCGGGATCCCCCGCTCCGCCAGGTCCGCCTCCAGACGCTGCGGGTACCCGTCGGCGAACTGCAGGTCCCGCCCGCCGAAGCTCGCGACGACCGGACAGACCGGTTCCACCGCGACACCCGCGCGACCGTAGAACGGCACCGCGACCCGGTACAGGCCGGTCTGGGACAGCAGCAACGCGAACCCGCCGCCCATGCAGAACCCCATGACACCGATCCGGTCGGCGTCGACGGTGGGCTGGTCGGCCAGCCAGCGCCGGGCGGACTCGCAGTCGCCGAGCGCGGCGCCGCGGCCGGTGGCCATCGTCGCCAGTGTCGAGGCGATGCACAGCGGCTTCACCCGGCCGCGGGCGAAAACAGGTCCGGGATCAGGACGGTGTAGCCCTCGCGGGCCAGCTCGCGGGCGATCCGGCGCATCTCCGGGGTCATCCCGAAGATCTCGTAGATCATCACGATGGTGGGGCCGGGGGTGTCGGTCTCGGGGCGGGCCAGGAAACCGGGGAGCCTCCCGCCGTTGACGCTGGTCAGCGAGACCTCGGACTCGACGGTCACGGGCGGGGGTCCTTCCGGTCGCGGGGGACCCGGACGAGCCCCTCCTGCATGGTGGTGGCGACCAGACGGCCGTCGGCGGTGAAGAAGCGGCCGCTGGCCAGGCCGCGACCACCGGAGGCGGCCGGCGAGAAGCACGAGTAGAGCAGCCACTCGTCGGCACGGAACGGCGCGTGGAACCACATCGCGTGGTCCAGGCTCGCCATCTGCAACCCGGTGCGGGGCACGTCGTGGCGGGCGACGACCGAGCCGAGCAGGGTCAGGTCGCTGGCGTAGGTGAGCAGGCAGACGTGCAGCAGCGGGTCGTCGGGCAGCTCGCCGTCGGCGCGCAGCCACAGCCGCATCGGGTCGTCGGACGGGCCGGTGTGGTCCTGCGACCAGGACGGCTCGTCGATCAGCCGGATGTCCAGCGGGCGGGGCAGGCCGGCCATCCAGCCGCCGTCGCCGCGGGCGGCACGCGTGCCGAGGTCGTCGACCGCCTCCGGGACGGGGACGTCCGAGGGCATCGGCTGGGAGTGCTCCAGGCCGTTCTGCGGCAGCTGGAACGACGCCGACAGCGAGAAGATCGGCTCGCCGCGCTGGATGGCGAGCACCCGGCGGGTGGTGAACGACCGGCCGTCGCGGACCCGCTCGGTCTCGTAGACGATCGGGATGCTCGGGTCCCCGGGGCGGATGAAGTAGGCGTGCAGCGAATGCACGTGGCGGTCGGCGGACACGGTCCGCCCGGCCGCGACGAGCGCCTGGCCGGCCACCTGGCCGCCGAACACCCGCGGCAGCGAGACCGGTGGGCTCACACCGCGGAAGAGGTTGTCCTCCAGGCGCTCCAGGTCGAGCAGCGCGACCAGGTCGTCGAGGACGGCCTGGCCGCGCGGTTCACCGTCGGCTGCGGTCGCGGGCACGGTCTCGGGTGCGGGTACGGGGTCGGCACTCACGCCCGGGAGTATGCCCGGCGCCGGTCAGGCGTGGTCGTCCTCGCCCAGCCGGTGGACCCGGATGAGGTTGGTCGAGCCGACCGTGGAGGGCGGCGAACCCGCGACGACGACCACGAGGTCCCCCGGCTTGAACCGGCCGATGGACAGGATCGCGTGGTCGACCTGGCGGATCATCGCGTCGGTCGAGTCGACCCGGTCGACCAGGAACGTCTCGACGCCCCAGGTCATCGCGAGCTGGCTGCGGACCGCGGGCTCCGGGGTGAACGCCAGCAGCGGGAGCCGGGTGTGCAGCCGGGCCAGGCGCCGCACGGTGTCCCCGGACTGGGAGAACGCGACCAGCGCGCGGGCGGAGAGCCGCTCGCCGATGTCGCGGGCGGCGTAGGACAGCACGCCGCGCTTGGTGCGGGGCACGTGGTTGAGCGGCGGCACGTCGGCCGGGCCCGCCTCGACGGCCTCGACGATCTCGGCCATCGTCCGCACGGTCTTGATCGGGTAGCGGCCGACGCTGGTCTCGCCGGACAGCATCACGGCGTCGGTGCCGTCCAGGACGGCGTTCGCGACGTCGGAGGCCTCGGCGCGGGTCGGGCGCGAGCTGGTGATCATCGAGTCCAGCATCTGGGTGGCGACGATGACCGGCTTGGCGTTCTCCCGCGCGATCTGCACGGCGCGCTTCTGCACCAGCGGCACGTTCTGCAGCGGGAGCTCGACGCCCAGGTCGCCGCGGGCGACCATGATGCCGTCGAAGGCGAGCACGACGGCCTCGAGGTTGTCGACGGCCTCGGGCTTCTCCAGCTTCGCGATCACCGGGACCCGACCGGCGCCGGTGTTGTCCATGATCTTGTGAACGAGGTCGATGTCGGCGGGGCTGCGCACGAACGACAGCGCGACGACGTCGACCCGCAGCGACATCGCGAACTCCAGGTCCGCGACGTCCTTGTCCGACAGGGCGGGCACCGAGATGTTCATCCCGGGCAGCGACAGGCCCTTGTTGTCCGAGACGGGGCCGCCCTCGGTGACCCGGCAGACCACGTCGTTGCCGTCGATGGCGACGACCCGCAGGCCGACCTTGCCGTCGTCGACGAGCATCCGGTCGTCGACCTGGGCGTCCTGGGCGAGGCCCTTGTAGGTGGTGGAGACCCGGTCGTGGGTGCCGGGCACGTCGTCGACCGTGATCCGCACCTCCTCGCCGGTCGCCCACTCGGTGGGCCCGTCGGTGAAACGGCCGAGCCGGATCTTCGGGCCCTGCAGGTCGGCGAGGATGCCGACGGCGCGCCCGGTCGAGTCGGCGGCGTCGCGGACCATCTCGTAGACGCGCTTGTGGTCGGCGCGGTCCCCGTGGCTGAAGTTGAGCCGGGCCACGTCCATGCCCGCTTCCACGAGGTCACGGATCCGGTCCGGGGTCGCCGTGGCCGGTCCGATGGTGCAGACGATCTTGGTTCGACGTGTCACGGCTATCAGGGTAGCGGTGTCTGGAACGATCAGGACGACGGGAACCCGGCCTGTCGGTGTCCGGTTCGACGGTGTTCATCCGGAGGATCGGCGGTGGAGCAGACTGGGGGCGTGCGCGTCCAGCCGTTCGTCCTGTCGGTCCTGTTGAGCCTGGTCATCCTGTTCACCCCGGCGTCCGGGGTCCCGACGGCACCTCCGGGCACCGACAAGCTCGTCCACCTGCTGCTGTTCGCGCTGCTGGCGTGGACCGGGCGGGCAGCCGGGATCCGGGTGTGGCCGCTGCTGGGCGGGCTGGTCGCCTACGCGGTGGCCTTGGAGGTCGCGCAGGCGCTACTGCCGATCGGGCGCAGCGGGGACGTCCTCGACGCGCTCGTCGACGTCGCCGGGGCGGCGCTCGGGCTGGGGCTGACCGTGCTGGTGGCCCGCCGGCGACCGGGCCGCGAGACGTCGTCGCGGCTCTGAGGCGGGCCGGCCTCTTCCGCCGACGGTCCTGCACCGATGCCGCGGGCGCGCCGGGCCCCACGGCCGCGGCGCCGGGTCAGCGCCGCGGGAGCTCGCTGGGGCCGACGTGGTCGTCGAGCCACTCGGTGACCGGGCGGGTCGCCCGCCACACCCTGCGGACCCGGTCACGGGCCCGCGGGCCGTGCAGCACGTCGTCCGGCGGCCAGTGCCGCGCCACGTAGAGCCCCTTGTGCCGCAGCAGGTCCAGCCGCGGGTGGTCCGGGTCGGTGCCGCGCGGCCGGGTCTTCAGGGTCGCGCCGTCGACGGTGAGCCCGGCGGCGCGGGCGGTGTCGAGGCGGGCCCGCAGGTCCTCGCCGCGGCGCTCGTCGTCGACGCTCTCGCGGTAGCGGGCCAGCTGGTCGGGCGCCAGGTGGTAGTAGCCGCCGGCCGCGAGCATCCCGTCCGCGGACACCTCGACGTAGAACGGCTCGGCGAAGCCGCCGCAGTGGGTCTTGTACGGGGTCTTGTCCGCGGCGAAGCGCACGTCGCGGTAGGGGCGGAACACCTTCCCCGCCCCGAACTCCGGTTCGAGGTCGGCGAGCAACGCCAGCATCGGGCCGCGGACGTCGTTCTCGTAGACCGCACGCTGGTCGGTCCAGTACGCACGGGAGTTGTCGGCGAGCAGGCCGTCGTAGAACTCGACGGCGCCCTCGCCGAAGCCCGCGAACGCGCTCACGCGTCCTCGCGCTCCTGGGGTCTGCCCTGCTGCCCGGGCCCGACGGTGTCCGCAGGCTCGGGGGCGACGTACTCCTCGCGGCCGCGACGGGCGAACGCGACGTAGAGCACGGCTCCGATGAACACCACCGCCGCGACGACGACGTTGATCCGGACGTCGCCGAACACCCGCGTCGCCGGGTCGGTGCGCATGAGCTCGATGAAGAACCGGCCGAGCGTGTAGCCCGCGACGTACAGGCCGAAGACCCTGCCGTGGCCGAGCCGGAACCGGCGGTCGGCCAGCACGATCAGCGCGGCGACGACGAGGTTCCACAGCAGCTCGTAGAGGAAGGTGGGGTGCACGACCGCGATCGGCGTCGGGTCGAGTGCCACGCCGCCGAGCGGGTCGTCCAGCCCGGTCGCGGGGTCGACCCGCCGGTAGATCTCCAGCCCCCAGGGCAGGGTGGTCGGGCCGCCGTAGAGCTCCTGGTTGAACCAGTTCCCGAGTCGCCCGATGGCCTGGGCGACGATGATGCCGGGTGCCACCGCGTCGGCGAACAGCGGCAGCGGGACGCCGTGCCGGCGGCAGCCGATCCAGGCCCCGACCCCGCCGAGCGCGATGGCGCCCCAGATGCCGAGCCCGCCGTTCCAGATCTCCAGCGCCCCCCACGGGTTGCCGCCGGGGCCGAAGTAGGTCCGCCAGTCGGTGGCGACGTGGTAGAGCCGCCCGCCGAGCAGGCCGAACGGCACCGCCCACACCGCGACGTCGAGCACCGTCCCGGCCCGCCCGCCGCGCGCCTGCAGCCGGCGCTCGCCCCACCACAGGGCGACCGCGATGCCGGCGATGATGCACAGCGCGTACGCCCGGATCGGGATCGGGCCGAGATGCCAGACTCCCCGGTCCGGGCTGGGGATCGACGCCGGGAGCGCGCCGGGCAGTGCGGTGGGCAGTGCGGTGGCGAGCGTGACGAGCACCGATCAGCCGCCGTTCCGGCTGCAGGACGGGTGGAACCCGGCCGCGACCAGACCCCGGACCGCGGCAGCCGGGTCCCCGCTGGTCACCAGACCCTCGCCGACCAGCACCGCATCGGCGCCCCACCCCGCGTAGGTCAGCAGGTCACCGGGGCCGCGGACGCCGGACTCGGCGACCTTGAGCACGTGCGACGGCAGGCCGGGCGCGATCTCCCCGAAGACCGACCGGTTCACCTCGAGGGTGTGCAGGTTGCGGGCGTTGACACCGATCAGCGTGGCGCCGGCCTCCAGGGCGCGGTCGCACTCCTCCTCGGTGTGCACCTCCACCAGCGGGGTCATCCCGAGGGACTCGATGCGGTCCAGCAGCGAGGCGAGCACCGGCTGTTCCAGCGCGGCGACGATCAGCAGCACGACGTCCGCGCCGTGCGCACGGGCCTCGTGCACCTGGTAGGGCGTGACGACGAAGTCCTTGCGCAGCAGCGGGGTGTCGACCCGGGCGCGGACGGCGTCGAGGTCGGCCAGGGAACCGCCGAACCGGCGCTGCTCGGTGAGCACGCTGATCACCCGCGCACCGTTGGCGGAGTAGGCCTCGGCGAGGTCGGCCGGGTCGGGGATGTCGGCGAGCGACCCCTTCGACGGGCTGGCCCGCTTCACCTCGGCGATGACGCCGACGCCCGGCTCACGCAGGGCCGCCATCGCGTCCCGCGGCGGCGGCGCGGCCGCGGCCCGCCGCTTGATCTCGGCGAGATCGACGACGCTCTCGCGCACGGCGAGATCCTCCCGGACCCCGTCCACGATGGCCTCGAGGACACTGGGTACGCGACCCGGAGTCCCGTTCGGGTGTCCGGTCGTACCGGCAGTGCCCGTAGTGCTCACAGGACCGACTCCTCCTCCGCTCGCGCGTCGCCCGGACGTCGAGGTCATGCTAGTTCTCCCCCTCACGCGGACCGACGGTCGGGTCGCCGCCGGCGTCGAGCCGTTCCCAGGCCGCCCGGTCGGGGTCGGTCGGTGTCGTGGCCGCCCGTGTCCCCGGTGCGGCGTAGCGGGCACCGAGCCGCGGCAGCCGCGGCTCGCGCACCACCAGCAGCACCGCGGCGGCGAGTGCGACGACCCCGCCGGCGACCGCCAGCCAGGGCCACGGCGTCGCCGAGACCGCGCCGGAGCCCGCCGGGGCGTTCGGGGCGGTCAGCCCGGAGCGCGCCGAGGCCAGCTCCACCGCCGACGGCGGCACGGCGACCAGCCGCAGGGTCAGCACCACCGCGGCCACCCCGGCGAGCCCGACCAGCACACCGAGCACCCGGCGCGCGATCCCCGACAGCGCGACCAGCGCGGCGACCGCCGCGACCAGCAGCGCGGCGACCGCGGTGACCACGGGTTGCAGCTGCGCGCCGGTGGCGCCGAGCTCGACGGTGCCGCGGGTGGCGGTGGGCACCTCCAGCACGAACCAGTCGGCGGACCCGGCGCCCCACAGGGCCCCGGCGCCGAGCAGCAGGCCGAGCACGGTCAGGCCGAGCGCCCGCCGGTCGGTGCGGTGCGGTGCGGGCGCGGCGACCCCGTCGTCGCCGGGCGCCGTCACGCGCTGCCCGGGACGGGCGGCGGTGCCAGCGGGGCCGACAGCGAGCCGGCCGCGGCGACGGCCGAGAGCACCGCCCGGGCCTTGTTCAGGCACTCCATGTCCTCCGCGGCCGGGTCGGAGTCGGCGACGATCCCGCCGCCCGCCTGCACGTAGGCGGTCCCGTTGCGGATCATCGCGGTGCGGATGGCGATCGCGGTGTCGGCGTTGCCCGCGAAGTCGAGGTAGCCGACGATCCCGCCGTACTGGCCGCGCCGGGTCGGCTCCAGCCGGTCGATGACCTGCATGGCCCGCACCTTCGGCGCCCCGGACAGGGTGCCGGCGGGGAAGCAGGCGACGACGGCGTCGAACGCGGTGCGGTCGCGCCGCAGCAGCCCGGACACCGTCGACACCAGGTGCATGACGTGGCTGTAGCGCTCGATCTCGAAGAAGTTCCGCACGGTCACCGTGCCGGGCTCGCACACCCGGCCCAGGTCGTTGCGTCCGAGGTCGACGAGCATCAGGTGCTCGGCGCGCTCCTTCTCGTCGCCGCGCAGCTCCTTCTCCAGGAGCTGGTCCTCCTCGTCGGTCGCGCCGCGCCAGCGGGTGCCCGCGATGGGGTGCGTGGTGGCGCGCCCGTCGAGCACACTGACCAGCGCCTCCGGGCTGGAACCCACGATCGAGAACGGCGGCCCGCCCGCGGCGTCGTCGAGGCGCAGCAGGTACATGTACGGGCTCGGGTTCGTGGTGCGCAGGATCCGGTAGACCTCGAGCGGGTCGGCGTCGCACTCCATCTCGAAGCGCTGCGACAGCACGATCTGGAAGGCCTCACCGGCGCGGATCTGCTCCTTGGCGTCCTCGATCGCGGCGTGGTGCTGCTCGGGGGTGCGCCGGCGGAGGAACTCCGGGCGGGTCGGGGTGTACACCGCGACCGAACTCGGCGACGGGACCGCGAGCTCGCCGGTCATCCGGTCCAGCCGGGCGACCGCGTCGTCGTAGGCCTGGTCGACGCGGTCGTCGGTGGCGTCCCAGTTGATCGCGTTCGCGATCAGGGTGACGGTGCCCTCGTGGTGGTCGAGCGCCGCCAGGTCGGTGGCCAGCAGCATGACCAGCTCGGGCAGCGCCAGGTCGTCGACGGCCGGGTCGTCCGGGTCGGCGATGCGCTCGACGCGGCGGACGATGTCGTAGCCGAGGTAGCCGACCATGCCGCCGGTCAGCGGCGGCAGCCCGGGCAGCGGCTCGGAGTGCAGCTCGGTGACCACGGTGCGCAGCGCCTCGAGCGGGTCCCCGGTGGTGGGCAGGCCGTCGGGGACCTCACCGGTCCAGACCAGCTCGCCGTCGACGGCGGTGAGCGCGGCGGCGCTGCGCGCCCCGACGAACGACCACCGCGACCAGGACCGGCCGTTCTCCGCGGACTCCAGCAGGAACGTGCCGGACCGCCCACCGGCCAGCTTGCGGTACACCCCGACCGGGGTCTCGTCGTCGGCCAGCAGCCGTCGGGTCACCGGGATGACCCGGTGCGCACGCGCCAGCTCCCGGAACTCCTCGCGGGTGGGGCTCACCGTGCCCAGGGCTGCGGCTGCGGGAACCGCGGGGGCGGGGGCGCCCGTCGTCGTCGCGCCACCGGATGCGTTCTGGGTCCGCTGGGTCATGCGACTCATTGTCCCCGAGCAGTGACGACCGCCCTCGCGCGGGTGAGGATGGGACGCATGACCGAACCGAGCGCCACCGCACCCCCGGACCCGGGGGCGGCGCCCCGGCGTCGTGGCCGCCGGTCCGGCGGTGCCGACACCCGCGCCGGGCTGCTGGCCGCCGCCCGCGTCGAGTTCGCCGACCGCGGCTTCGACGGCGCCACGGTCCGCCGGATCGCCGAGCGCGCCGGGGTCGACCCGGCGATGGTCAACCACTGGTTCGGCGGCAAGGAGAAGCTGTTCCTCGCCGCGCTCGACCTGCCGCTCGAGCCCGCGCAGGTCCGCGAGCACCTGGTGAGCGGTCCCGGCGACACCGTCGGCGAGCGGATCGTGCGCACCTTCCTCACCGTGTGGGACACCGGCGGCGGCTCCCCGATGGCGGCGGTGCTGCGCAGCGTCGCGGGGCACGAGGCCGCGGCCCGGATGCTGCGCGAGTTCATCGGCAAGGCGATCCTGGTGCCGGTCACCCGCGTCCACTCCCCCGACCGGCCCGACGAGCGGGGCGCGCTCGTCGCCGCCCAGCTGATCGGGCTCGCCATGATCCGCTACGTGGTGCACCTGGAGCCGCTGGCCTCGGCGCCCCCCGAGGACCTCGTCGCCGCGGTCGGGCCGACCGTGCAGCGCTACCTGACCGGGAACCTGGGGTCGACGAACCCCGAGGAGTAGGCGGCGACGACGGCCTGGGTCCGGTTCCGCGACCCGGTCTTCGCGAGCACCCCCGCCACACGGGTCGTCACCGTCTCCAACCCGAGCACCAGCTCGGCGGCGATCTCGGCGTCGGACAGGCCACGCGCCATCAGCCGCAGCACCTCGCCCTCGCGGGCGGTGAGCCCGGCGCCGGCGAGACGGTCGCCGTCGCCCGCGACGAACCCGGCCACGAGCTCGCCAGCAGGGCGGCCGGGGCCGCACGACCGCACACTGGGGTCATGGTCGATCTGTCCGCCCGGCTGCCCGGCGCCGTCGCCGACCGGCTCGAGGCGCTTCGCTCGCGGGTCGGGTCGGCGGTGTTCAGCCGGGTCGCCGGCGACGAGGGATCCGGCCGCCGTGCCCGCGTCCTCGGTGCCGAGGGCCCGCGCTGGTTCGCCGAGGACGCCGCGATCCGCACCGTGCACGGCGACGCGTCGATGTTCGTCGGCGGACTACGTGCGCTGCTGCTGCAGTCGCTGCATCCGCTGGCCATGGCGGGGGTCGCCGGGCACTCCGGGTTCCGCGGCGACCCGTGGGGACGGCTGCAGCGCACCTCGTACTTCCTGGCCGCGACGACGTTCGGGCCGGCCGAGGAGGCCGAGCGGGTGATCGCGCGGATCAGGCGGGCCCACGTGCACGTCCGCGGGACCGCGCCGGACGGGCGTCCCTACTCGGCGTCGGACCCGCACCTGCTGCGCTGGGTGCACATCGCCGAGATCGACAGCTTCCTCACCGCGCACGACCGCTACGGCGCCGCCCCGCTCGACGCCGCCGGACGCGACGCCTACGTCGCCGACACCGCACGCGTCGCCCGCGAGCTGGGGGTGCCCGACCCGCCGGAGTCCGTCGCCGAGCTGCACGCCCAGCTCGCCGCCTACCGGCCCGAGCTGGCCGGGACCCCGGAGGCCCGCGACGCGGCCCGGTTCCTGCTGTGGGAGCCGCCGCTGCCGCTGTCCGCCCGGCTGCCCTACGGCGTGCTCGCGGCCGCGTCGGTCGGTCTGATGCCGCGCTGGACGCGGCTGCCGCTGCGGCTGCCCTGGCTGCCCGTGGCCGAGGCGACCGTGGTGCGGGCCGGGGGGCACGCGATCACCGCTGGGATCCGGTGGGTCACCTCGGCACCCACCCAGCCGCCACCGACGCCGCCGGTGCACCCGTAGCGGTCAGACCCCGCCGTCGTCCCCGGCGGTGCTCATGCGCCGTCCCTGGCGAGCAGGACGTCGGTGCTCATGCGCCGTCCCTGGCGAGCAGGACGTCGGTGTCGAAGCAGGTCCGCGTCCCCGTGTGACAGGCCGGCCCCTCCTGGTCGACGACGACCAGCACCGCGTCGCCGTCGCAGTCCAGCCGCACCTCGTGCACGTGCTGCACGTGTCCCGAGGTGTCGCCCTTGACCCAGTACTCCTGGCGCGAGCGCGACCAGTAGGTCCCCCGGCCGGTGGTCAGGGTGCGGTGCAGCGCCTCGTCGTCCATCCAGCCGACCATCAGCACCTCACCGGCGCGGGACTGGACGACGGCGCAGACCAGCCCGTCGGCGTCGCGCTTGAGGCGGGCGGCGATCCCCGGGTCCAGCGCGGACTCGGCCGCCGTGAGACGGGTGCTCACCGGATCTCGACCCCCTCCGCGCGCAGCGCGTCCTTCACCTCACCGATCCGCAGCTGCCCGAAGTGGAACACGCTGGCGGCGAGCACGGCGTCCGCCCCGGCGCGCACGGCCGGCGCGAAGTGCTCGATCGCACCGGCACCGCCGGAGGCGATCACCGGGACGTCGACGACCTTGCGGACCGCGGTCAGCATCTCCAGGTCGAACCCGGCGCGGGTGCCGTCGGCGTCCATCGAGTTGAGCAGGATCTCCCCGACGCCGAGCTCCTGGCCGCGCTGCGCCCACTCGACGGCGTCGATCCCGGCGGAGCGGCGCCCGCCGTGCGTGGTGACCTCCCAGCCCGACGGCTGCGGCTGCTCCCCTTCGGGGACGCGGCGGGCGTCGACCGACAGCACGATGCACTGGCTGCCGAAACGCCGCGACATCTCGTGCAGCAGCGTGGGCCGGGCGATCGCGGCGGTGTTCACCGAGACCTTGTCCGCGCCCGCGCGGAGCATCCGGTCGACGTCGTCGGGGGTGCGGATGCCGCCACCGACGGTCAGCGGGATGAACACCTGCTCGGCGGTGCGACGCACCACGTCGATCATGGTGCCGCGCTCCGACGACGACGCGGTGACGTCGAGGAAGGTCAGCTCGTCGGCGCCCTCGGCGTCGTACACGCGGGCCATCTCGACCGGGTCGCCCGCGTCGCGGAGCTCCTTGAAGTTGACGCCCTTCACCACCCGCCCGGCGTCGACGTCCAGGCACGGGATGACACGGACCGCGACGCCCATCAGGCACCCACCGCGTTCACGGCCGCCAGGGCCTCGGGCAGGGTGAACCGGCCGGCGTAGAGCGCCTTGCCGATGATCGAGCCCTCGATGTTCACCCCGGTCGCGGCGACCTCGGCGAGCCGGGTCAGGTCGGCGACGTCGGAGATCCCGCCCGAGGCGATCACCGGGGCGGTGGTGGCCTGCGCTACCTCGGTGAGCAGCTCGACGTTCGGGCCCTGCAGGGTGCCGTCCTTGGAGACGTCGGTGACGATGTAGCGGGTGGCACCGTCGGCGTCGAGGCGGGCGAGGACCTCCCAGAGGTCGCCGCCGTCGGAGGTCCAGCCGCGGCCGGCGACCCGGCGCCTGCCGTCGATCACCTTGACGTCGAGGCCGATCGCGATCTTCTCGCCGTGCTCGGCGAGGACCTTCCGGCACCACTCGGGCTGCTCCAGCGCCGCGGTGCCGAGGTTGAGCCGGGCGGCGCCGGTGGACAGGGCGCGGTCCAGGGACTCGTCGTCGCGGATGCCGCCGGACAGCTCGACCCGCAGATCGAGCTTCCCGACCACCTCGGCCAGCAGCTCGGCGTTCGAGCCACGGCCGAACGCGGCGTCGAGGTCCACCAGGTGGACCCACTCGGCGCCGCCGGCCTGCCAGGTCATGGCCGCCTCCAGGGGCGAGCCGTAGCCGGTCTCGGTGCCGGCCTCGCCCTGCACCAGCCGGACGGCCTGCCCGTCGACGACGTCCACCGCGGGAAGCAACGTGAAGCTCACCGCGCCAGGGTATCCGCGCCGCTCGTGGCCCTCGGGGGTGGCCGAGGGGGACAGCATGCGTTCCGGGGAGTACGCGCCGGGCCGAGGCGCGTTCCGCGGAACGCCCGTGGCAGCGCGCGAGCACGGCCACACTCCCCGTCGTGGCTTTCCTCCGTGCCCGCACGCGCGCCGACCGGACCGCGCCCCGTGTCGAACCGCCGTTCCTGCCGTGGGCACCGGACCGGCGCGAGATCGCCGAGTACCGGAGGTGGAAGTACGGACCGCCCTCGTGGATCAGCGGGCTGATCTCCGTCGTGGTGATCGTCGTCGTCGGACGGGTCTGGCTGCAGGTCCAGGTCGAGCAGATCGACTTCGGGCCGGTCCGCGATCCGGCTCCTGTCGTCTCCGCGCCGGCCGCCCCGGCCACCGACATCAGCACGGCAGCGGGACTGACCCGCCTCGTCGACGACGTCCGCCGCGCTACCGGGAGCACGGTCGTCGACCGGCTCGCGGCGTACGGCGCGGACGGGGGAACCGTGCAGACGGCCGACCCCGGCCGACCCACCCACACCCGCACCTACGTCTGGAACTCCGACGACGGGTTGGGCGTGGTCACGACCGACCGACCGCTCGCCCGGGACCCGGCACAGCGCACCGTCGACCTCGACGACCTCGCACCGGGACCGGTCGCGGAGGTGGTCGCGCGGGCCCCGGACACCGTCGGTGTGCCCGCAGCGGAGTCCATCCGCCTGCTCGTCGCCGACCTCGGCAGCGGTCCCACCGTCGTGGTCACCTGCATCGGCCGCGACGGCCGCGTCGGCGAGCTGGAGGCCCGGCCCGACGGCGGCGGCGTCGTGGTGGGTATCAGGCCGTGACCGACCGCAGCCAGTTCTCCAGGACCGTGGCGCCGGCGTCGCCGGACTTCTCCGGGTGGAACTGGGTTGCCGACAGCGGCCCGTTCTCCACCGCGGCGACGACGTCCTCCCCGTGGTGGGTCCAGGTGACCTTCGGCGACGCGATCGCGTGCGAGGGCTCCAGGGTCCAGCGCCGCACGCCGAACGAGTGCACGAAGTAGAAGCGGGCGTCGGCGTCGAGCCCGGCGAACAGCGCGCTGTCCTGCGGGGTCCGGACGGTGTTCCAGCCCATGTGCGGCAGCACGTCGGCCTGGATCCGCTCGACCGTGCCGGGCCACTCGCCGCAGCCCTCGGTGTCCTCGTCGAACTCGACGCCGCGCTCGAACAGAACCTGCATGCCGACGCAGATCCCGAGGACCGGACGGCCGCCGGCCAGGCGACGCCCGATGATCTGCGGGCCGCGGACGGTGTGCAGGCCCCGCATGCACGCCGCGAAGGCGCCCACGCCGGGGACGACGAGACCGTCGGCCTCGGTCGCCGCGTCGAAGTCGGACGTCACGGTGACGTCCGCGCCGACGCGTTGCAGGGCGCGCTCGGCGGAGCGCAGGTTCCCGGAGCCGTAGTCGAGGACGACGATGCGTGCCACGACGACCAGGATAGTCGCCGTCCCGCCCGGGACCGGTGGCGCGGGGCGACAGCGCCGCGCGACTGCCACCCACCGCCCGTTCCGCATCCGCTCCGTCCGGAGGGACCCGATGACCCTGATCGACCTGCACTCCCACTTCCTCACCCCGTCCTACGTCGAGGCCGCCCGGTCGGCCGGGCACACCAGCCCCGACGGCATGCCGGGATGGCCGGACTGGGACCCGGCTCGCCACCTCGCGCTCATGGACGAGTGCGGGATCACCACGTCCCTGCTGTCCGTCTCCTCGCCGGGGACCCACTTCGGGGACGACCGGGCCGCCCGACGCCTGTCCCGCGAGGTGAACGAGGCCGGCGCATCCCTGCGCGCCGACCACCCGGACCGGTTCGGGCACCTCGCCTCGTTGCCGTTGCCCGACGTGGACGGAGCGCTGGCCGAGGCCGTCCACGCCCTCGACGAGCTCGGCAGCGACGGTGTGACCGTCGAGACCAACGCCCACGGCAGGTATCTCGGGGATCCCGCGTTCGCGCCCCTGTGGGCGGAGCTGGACCGGCGTCGGACGGTGGTGCTCGTCCATCCCACCTCGCCGCCGCACGCGGCGGAGCTGACCGCCGGTCGACCCCGACCGATGCTGGAGTTCGTGTTCGACACCGCCCGCACCTACACCGATCTCATGCTGTCCGGAACGCTCACCCGGTTCCCCGGTGTCCGGTGGATCACCACGCACTGCGGCGGTGCGCTGCCCGCCCTCGCCGACCGGATCGAGCTGTTCCGCACGGCGTTCGGCGACGGGGGCGCCCCGGTGCCCGACCAGCTGCGGTCCCTCTGGTTCGACACCGCCGGGACCCCGTTCCCGCACCAGGTCCCGGCCCTGGAGCGCACCGTCGGGGTGGAACGGCTGGTCTACGGCAGCGACTCGTGCTGGACGCCGGCCGCGGCCGTGCGCGCCCAGGTCGCCTCGCTCGACACCGCTCCCCCGGCCGCGGACGGCCGCGGCTGGCGCGAGCTGACCACCGCCAATGCGCGACGGCTCCTCGGATGACCTCGCGCTCTGCCGCCCGCCGGCAGCTCGGCGCCGGTCGACCTGCCGGCGGACGCCCCCGGCCACCGCCGGGTGCTGGCGGTGCTGGCCTGGCTGCGGTCGGCGGGCTGACACCCGCCCACGAGTGGCCCCGGACCCGGCGCCGCGCACCACCGAGCGCGCCGCGACAGCATGATCATCAGTACCTGAGCGCTGCCCCACCGGTGCGCGACAGCGCTCACGTGCTGATGATCATGTGCGGCGGGGGCCGGGGGTGCGGCCGGGGGGCCGTGGGGTTCGGCGTGGTGGGGCCCGGCGGTGGCGCGTCGCCGGTTCCGGGCTCCCTCCGGTGAACGCGGCGAGGCACGCGCTTGTCGACGACGGCCTGAGACTGACCCCCTGACGTCGGATTGGGATTGACCCCTTCTGGGCGACGCTGAGGGGGTGTT
>NZ_VRMC01000105.1:0-18871 GCF_008369905.1 Pseudonocardia sp. EV170527-09 | reverse complement strand
GGGAAAACTACTTTGGGAGAACGTTCTCCCGGGCGAAATACGCGGCCGCCCGCTTGAGAATCTCGTTCTCCACCTCAAGGCGACGCTTCTCCTTACGGAGCCCGGTCAATTCGCGTTTCTCGGCGCTACTCAGCCGTGAATCGGAGCCGCCGGTGTCGTCGGCGGCGGCCTGGGCCATCCAGCTCCGCAAACACGACTCCGATATCGACAGTTCCTTCGCGATCGCAGACACCGGCTTGTCGCCAGCACGAGCAAGGTCCACGGCGCGGCGCCGGAACTCGGGCGGGTGAGGTGCAGGCACGAACAACATCCTCCCTGGTGGACCGGGTCCACCTCAGGTGACGTGTCCGGCGTCAGGGGTCAAGCTCAGAACGTGCCCGCATCGCCTGCGCGATGCCGTCGGGTCCGAGGTCTCGGAGAGCTTGCGGGGTCGGTGCGACGGTCAACAGGTCGAGCACGCCGCCGCGGTCCAGACGTGGCCCGAGCAGACGTTCCAGTGCCGGGTGGACGTGCAGCATCGCGTCGCGCAGTCGGTTGGTCAGCCGGGTGGATTGTCCGGCGAGGTCGTCGTCGTAGCCGGCAAGCACCGAGAGTTCGGCGAGGGTCTCGTCGTCGGTGCCGACCCGGCGCAGGGTGTGGGGCATCGTGCGGGCCGCTTCGGCGATGACGTGTGCGTCGCGGGCGTCGGTCTTGGCCTGGCCGGGGTGCAGGTCGGCGATGCGGCGCATCGCCAGTCCCGGCAGGTAGGCCACGGCGACGCCGAGTTCTCGGGCCACGGCGAGGGCGAGCGCGCCGATCGAGGCCGGTTGATCGACCACCACCAGCACCCGGCCGTGCTCGGCGAGCGCGGTGAACACGGTGCGCAGCGCGGTCTCGTCGTTGGGTAGCGCCTTGTCGTGCACCCGCTTGCCCGCCGTGTCGAGCGCGCACGCGTAGTGCTCGGACTTGCCCACATCCAGCCCGCAGAACACCGCGAACGGGACCGCCTGGATCTCGCCGGGTTCGGACACCCGTCGGCTCCCCTCATCGTCGTGGCAGGCCGACCTCGAGCACCCGCGCCGGCAGCCACGCCTGCGAGCAGACCGAGGTGCGGTCAGGTCTCTATCAGCGGTCGTTGGCGCCCTCCGGCCACGGCGACAACACCCCCCCCCAGATCATCCAACGACAGGGGCAACGAGTCAGTCATACCGCGACCGGCGGCCTGCAAGCCCACACCGGGCTTGATCAAAAAGGTAACGGGGGTGATCTGTGCGATCGGCACGTTGGTGCTGGCGGTTTTCTGGCTCACCGTTCCGGCGGAGATCGGGACCCCGGCGTGCGCCCAGGCGGCGAGCATCAACCCGGAGCAGTCGAACTCGTCGGGCCCCGTCAGGCTGGCAGCGCCGGTGGATTTGCTCGGTCGGCTGGCTCGCATAGGTCGCCAGCCAGTCCGGCGAGCAGTGCTTCACGCATCGCGGCGGTGGCGACGGCGAGGGTCGCCGGGTGGGGAAGGTACTCGTCGGTATGGCATGCGGGCCGCACGGGACCGAGTCGCCCGCCGGGTTCGCCGGATCCGACGAACCAGTACACAGCTGGGCAGCCGAAGGCCCGGATCAGGACACTAACATCATCCGAAGCGAACGCCGGCGGGACGGTGAGATGGCGCATGGCCAGCTGGCTCTCGTGCACTGCGGCCAGGCAATGCCGGAGCTGAGCCGTGTTCTCCACCCGGGGAACGTACGTGCCATGGGCCAGCTGGACGTCGCCGCCGAAAGCGAGCCCGGCGACAGCCGCCTCTGCCCGAACCAGTGTGTCGACGCGGCCAAGGATCATCTCCCGTACACCTTCTTCGAAGGTGCGGATATTGACGGTAAGGGTGACGCACGGTGCGCGTAGGCCAGGCGCGGACGGTGCCACTATCTCGGGCACGGACACCACGGCCTGCTCGAACGGGGGCACGTCACAACCTACCACGGTGTGCAGGCGCTGGGTGAGACTCGCGGCGAACAGCACCAAGTCGCAGCCGGAGTCCGGTGAGCCGGTATGTCCGCCCGGTGCACGCGCCGTAACGGTGAGCGTGTCCATGGCAGCGAGCGCCGTTCCGGGGGTGGAGACAAGCACCCCGGCCGGTGCCATGGCCGAGACGTGTTGGGCGAGTAGGAGGTCCGGGCGTGGCACGGCTTCGAGCAGGCTGTCCTCGGCCATCCTGGCAGCCCCGCTACCGAGTTCCTCCGCCGGCTGCAGGATCAGGACAATCCGCCCGGGAGGTAGATCCGGACGGGCCGCCACCTGTGCGGCCGCCCCGGCGAGCGCAACCAGATGCAGGTCATGTCCGCAGGCATGCATCACGCCGTCCACCTCACTGGCGTTGGCCGCGCCGGTGCGCTCCTGGAGCGGCAGGGCGTCCAGCTCCGCGCGCGCCGCGACCACCGGTCCGGGGCCACGGTCGAGTACCGCCGCCAAGCCCGTGCCACCGATCCCGCGTGTCACCGCGAAGCTCTCGCGGCTGAGCACCTCGGCGAGCAGTCTGGCGGTGCGGTGTTCCTGGAATCCGAGTTCGGGACTGCGGTGCAGGGATTTGTAGAGGGCTGGGGCCCAGTGCGGTAACCGCAGGGTCATCGCTCACCCGTCGTGCGCGGCCCGGCTGACGACCGGATCGGCGTCCCAGACCGCAGGGGTCGGGCGGAAAGCAGCGCCTCTATCATCCGGTCCTGATTATCCGGCGCCGGTGGGTTGACGGGTTCGAACGCCCGGCGCAGTACCGTCCCCAGCAGGCGGCTGGCGGCCTTGGTCTGCTCCAGGTCCTCTGCGTCTCCCGCGTGGGCGACGAATCCACTGAGGACGGCCTCGATGGACAATTGTCCCTCCTGGGAGCAAACTGCGTCGACGATCAGGTCGTTCTCCCGGAGTAACTCCAAATACGGTGGCCGTACCAGGACCGACGTGAGCGAGATGCCGAGGATGTCCGGGTTCACCCGAGCCGCCACGTGCGTACCCAGTACGCGCGCGTCGCGGGTGTTGTATGCCCGCAGCACCGGGTTCGCCATGACCAGGCGATACAGCACGCAGCTGGTGCCGTGCAGACCAGCGAGCCTGCGGTCTCGCGGCAGGTACGCGATGAACTGGTCGTGGACTCGGTCGAACTCCCGGACCAGCACGTCGTCGATGATGTCCTCTTTACTGTTCCAGTGCTTGTACACCGTTCCCTTGCCGATCCCTGCGTGCTCGGCAATGTCCTGGACGCTGATTTTCGGGTAGCCGATGCGCAGCACGAGATCGACTGTGGCGTCGAGGACCCGGGTGGAGCGGCTGCATCGGCCGCCTTGTGCATGCCCGGCGCGGAACAGACTGGTCGTCGTGTTACCGAGCGGCTGGACGGCGGCGTTCTGCTGATCAGGCATCAACATCGTGTGTCCCCCATGGATGTGGTGAGTTTCGCATCGTTGAACGCAGCCTCGGCGACGTCAACGGTGATGGTTCCGTCAGGGCCTGGGTGGCCGATGATTAGCTGGAACAGCGGGGCGAGCTGTTCGTTCCCGGTCACTGTGGCGAGCACGTCGGTGCGCAGGCTGTTGTGGATCCGTCCGGCGGCTCCGGCCGACGCCGCGCCGAGCAGGGCCCGATGCGCGATCTGTGCGGCCGCGGCGGTGATTTCGTGCAGTTGCTGCAGGCAAGCAGTGACCTCGGCGACCGGTGCCGCGACGATCACTGTTGCCGAGGCGCTGAGGTAGTCCGGGGCGAGCCAGCCCATCGCGTCTTGGCCTCGCTGGAGCTGCTCCGTCACTTCCCCGCCCGCCCGGAGCAGTACCGGCCCCTGCCTGGTGATTTGGTAGCCCCCGGGTTTCCAACAGCTGGCTGCGGCATCGAGGCAGGGCCGGTGGACGATCAGGAACGACCGGAGCCTGTCGTCCAGCGTCGCGGCCAGGGCGGCGGGCAGCGACCCCAGCAGGCCGGCCCGGTCGGCGCCCAGGGCATTGAACACCCGGTGCCCGGAGCGACGTTGTCGCACCCGCGCCAGGTGTCGCGCGAACGCCGACGGGTCCAGGGCCCGCTGCGGCGGGCCCAGCGTGATCCGGCCGACCGGTCGCTCGTCCGGCCCCAGGTCAAGCAACTCACCCCAGGGGCCGCTGCGGCCTCGCTCACCCAGTTCGGCGACTTCGTCGGCCGTTATGCCCGCGGCCTGGGCCGCATCGTCCAGCGCCGCCAGGGCCAGCCCGGCCTCCTGGAGGCAGAGCCAGGTCGCGTACTGGTGGTAGCGGTGGGAGACCTTGGTCTCACGCACCGTAAGGACCAGGGTGAACCGGGAGCCCAGTGCTGCGGGCGCGGGAACGGACACCGGGATCAGCCGCAGCTCCCCAGGCTCGATATACCAGGCGCCGGTGTTCGTCGCCAGGTAAAGCTCGACTGGATACAGCCCCCGCGCCGAGGCGAGCCCTCGGTGCGCCCAGCCGCCGAAGTGTGCGAGGTCACCCAACTCCCAGCGCAACGGAACGTGCACACATCGCAACAGGGCGTGCAGCCAAGCGGGCACACGTAGCCCGCCGCAGGCTTTGAGGGGGCGGATTGCTGCGGGCCGTTCAAACTTCTGCTCGCTCGCAGGTAGCAGTGAGGTCGGGTCAAGCAGGAGCGCGCGCAGCTGTTCCCGTGTCGGCCAGGAGGCGAGCAGTGGTGCGTCGGCGCTTGTGGCAGGGCCACAGCGGTCGAGGCCGGGCAGGGCTCGGGCGCTGGGCAAGGGGCGGGTGGGGCGGCCGAGGAACCGGGCCACAGCCTCCGCCGCGATTGCTGCGGCGGCCACGGCTCGCTCGGCTTCGCCGACCGGCTCAACGAGCCAGTCGGCCTCGGGCGGCAATGCCACTTCGGCCGTGCCGATCCGGACCTGGACGCCGGTCGCGGTGGACAGCGCGGTCTGTACCGACAGCTGCCGCAGACTCGTGTCCAGCAGCGGCAACCACTCCGACGGCGCGTGCGCTGTGGCCTTGGCGGCGAGTAATGCTGCGCATCGCGCATAGGGCGCGTCGCCGACAAGGTCGGCGACGGCGAGCAGTTGATCGGGGATGCCCTCGGGGCGGGCCGTGACTTCCCTGCGTAGCGCACCGCACCGCTCCAGGTAATCGAGACTGCGGATGACCAGCAGACGTCCGTGCTCTGGCACCCGGGCTAGGACTGAAGGTTCTGCGGTCCGGCCATCCAGCAGCGGAGCCAGGCGGTCCAGCAACTGATGCAGCCCGGCCGGACCGCGGTGGTGGCCTGTGTGGGTGGTCAGCAGTGTGCTTTCCCGTGCTGCGACTGCGTGTACTGAGCTGAGCAGCCGCGGGAACAGATCAGGAACCATGGGCCTGGCCTGCGAGCACAAGCCGCCGGATGGAGAGCGTTGGCAACGGGTGGAACTCCACGGGGGCGAGCACGGTCAGCCGGGCGAACCGGCGGACAACCGCGTCCACCACGGCGGCCGCTTCTATCTGGGCCAGTGGCCCGCCGAGGCAGTAGTGCACTCCGTGCCCGAAGGACAGGTGGCGGCGGGACGGCCGGTCCAGCAGGAATGGTTGCGGATCCGGGTTCAGCTGTGGGTCGTGGTTCGCGGACAAGATCCACGCCGAGACCAGCGCGCCTGCCGGGACAGCGACGCCGGACAGGGTGGTGTCCTGTGCCGCGATCCTGGTCACCTGGGCGAAGGCGGGCCGGGTACGCAGGGCCTCCGAAACGAGATCCTCAATCCGGTTGTCTGCGCGCACGCGGGAATCCAGCGTCGGCTGGACACACAGCTCGTGGACCGCTGCGGCGATCAGCGAGGTGGTGGTGACGTGCCCGGCCAGCAAGATCAGGCCGCTGAGCGAGGCGATCTCGTCGATCGTCGCCGGTGCGCCGTCCACCTCCGCAGTCGCCAAGCGCGACATCAGGTCCGATCCCGGCCGTGCCCGTTTCGTCGCCGCCACCTCGGCCAGGTACCGGTGCATGGCGTCCAGCTGCATGGCGTCGCCGCGGCTGAACCCGATCGACCACGTACGGAATCGGCCGTACTCCTCCTCGGGTAGCCCGAGGAACCGGGCGATGGCCCGGATCGGCAACGGATAGGCCAGATCACGGACGAGGTCAAACCGGGCAGGCGGGAGGCCCCGCACGAGATCCTCGCTGATCTCCTCGATCGTCGGGGCGAGGCCCTTGACCGAGGCGGGCGTAAACGCCTGGTTGACGATCCGCCGCATCCGGGTGTGGTCCGGCGGGTCCATCATGGTCAAATTGCCCCGCCCGAGCTGCGCGGTGGGTGGCATCAATCGGGTCCGGTCCGAGGAGAATAACCTACTGTCCGACAGCACGGTGCGCACGTCCTCGGCGCGAAATACGTGGTGCATGCCCGCGAGCTCGAGGACTGGCGTCTCACGCCGCGCGTCGGCGAGCCAACGCAGCAGCCTGGTCCACCCCGCGCCGTCGAGTCCCGTCAGGGCCGGGAATCCAACCATCGGGGCCGCCCTCAAGGGAACGGGTGAGGGTCGGGGTTCAGTTGGGCCCGGGTCAGGTCAGCGCCGCGCAGGCCGAGCCGTCTCGGCAGGTTCAGTAGACGTGGCAGCCCGTCGATCCGCCGGTTGCGGTAGCCGAAGGTCATCGGCACCGCCCCGGGGACAAGGACCTTGACACAGGTAAAGCCACCGGCCCGATGCTCGGGCGTGGTCTGGTCGACCACCAGCACCTCGCCGACGCGCTCGATTGCGGCCCGCAGGTCCACCGCGAGGTCATCACGGTCCGGGCGCAACCGGTCCGGCCCACCGACCTCGTCGATGCCGATGATCGGCCCGCCGAACAGGAAGTCGAGCCGGTGCGCGGCCTCCGGGTGTGCGTAGAGCGCCGAGTGATCCGGCATAGTGGTGACCTTGAAGGCATCGCGCACCATCTCCCCGGCCCGGTCTGCCTCGGACGGGTAGCGCCGAATCACGTCGCTGAGGATCGGACCGAGCTCGTTCAACGCATTCAGCAGGGCCCGCTCCGTATCCAGCCCGGCCCCTGCGGTACACAGCAATGCGGGGCCCTGCCGGTCTGGCTGCGCGGCCATCACCCAGACCGCCGGGATCCCGTAGTCCGTCGTGATGTCGAAGGCGTGGATGCGGTACTCGGTGCTTGAACTGATTGCGCCTGCCTGGAGGGGCACGATCGAGTTGTGGCAGGAATTCAGGTCGATTTCCGGTGGGGTGGTGCGGGTATACCACGTGCACAGGAATGCGTCCCGCTCGACGGTCTCCATGAGCCCGTGCAGCGTGGCCTCCTCCCAGGAAGAGCCGAGGGCGCAGCCGTTGGATACCTCGTAGTAGGAGACCGGATCGTCGCCGCGCAGCCGGTGGCAGTAGTAGTACCCTAGGGCCTCCGGCACCAGACGGGCGCTGCCGGTGGTAAACGAGTGCGCCCATACCCACCACAGCGGCCGGTCCGGGTCGAATCTGCGGTAAAGAAAGGTGGGATCGTCGTGGCTCTCGTCGGGGTGGTGGCCAAACACGTCGGGGTGCACGGCGTGCGGCGCGAGTTCACGCCAGGTGCCTCGTACGGAGGTCTGCACGCCCCCTGGGGCCACGCCACCGTAGCGCTCCAGGGCTTCGAGTATCGCGGTCAGCTCGCTGGTCCTGTAGTCGCGGCTGCGGCCGTAACCGGGCTCGGTCAGGTTATCGAAACGCAGCGGCATCGATGCGCTTGACATCACCAATCCGCCCTCCGCGCCGCGGTCGGTACGCCGGATCAGGCCGCTGAACGGGTCCACGTACAGCTCGCGGATGGTCTCGAACTCGGCCAGGACGTCCCGGGTCCGGGGCCCGAACGCCGTGATCTTCGGGGCGGGCCGCAGGACGCGCTGGGCACGGTCCGCCGAGTCCTCGGGCAGCACTCCGCAGTGCGGGCAGAAGGGGTCGGGCAAGAAACGGTGGCGGCGCGTTTCCAGGGTGGCGAGATCGACCACCGCCACCAGATGCGGCTCGTCTTGGCCGGCCGGAGCGTCAGCCACCAGCGCGGCGGCCGCGGCGGCCACCACCCCGGCGGCGAGTTCGTCGAGCAGCTGCGGTACGTCGCGCTCCAGCCGGGCGGCATGCACCTCGCGCAGCAGGGCGAGCCACGGCTTGCTCACATCGACCCGCTGACGACGCCGGTCGAGGCAGTGCGGACAGCCCGGGACGCTCGGCCGGGTCAGCGGCCCGACGATCACCTGGCCGACCTCGGTGTGCACACTCAGCCAAGGGCGGTTGTCCGGCCCGTGTGCCGGGAGATGCCAGGTGTCGCTCGCCCGTACCTCGACGCCCAGGTGCGCGAGTGCGCCGGCCAGGCTGCGCTCCAGTAGCCCAGGCTGCGCGGCCTGGTCACGGCCGGTGTTCGTCAGCGTCCCCGTCATCGATCCATTACCACCTTCACTGCTGATATTCCGAGCTGGACGATGCCAGCATCGTGGTCGAGGTCAGCCACGACCGCGTCTGGTGCGCGCAGCGCCACTGCGCGGCGCAGGTCCGCCAACGTGAGCGGGGCCCTGCTGGGCAGGGCAACTGCCTGGTTGGGCGCTGGCAGCGCCGGCGCCCAGGTCCGCGGCACGAGATCGGCGCGATCGTGCATCAGCACCTGGCCGGCAAGCACAGCCTGTTCCAGCGCACGGACCGCTGCGGTGGCGTGGCTGGTGCCGCAGGCGTAGGCGGTGCCGTGGCGGGTGGTCGCCGCCGCAGTCGGGACGGCGCTGTCCGGCAGTGCCCCGAGCCATGCCTCGCGATCGCTCACCCGTAACTGGCCGAACGCTTCGCGTACTTCGGTGGGAAGCCGCTCATCGTCGATAACGCGTACGAACGGGCCCGGCGCACGCGCCTCCCAGGATTCGAGGACGTCGAGCAGAGCCGTGGCGAACGCGTCGGCGCGCGTTTCGGCTGCGGCCGTGCCCAACGTCGGCGCGGCGCTCTCGTGGCAGCGCCGCGCCCAGACGACCGGGACCAGCGCTGGGCCGTCGTCGACGATGCGGCGCGCGGGCAGGAAGTAGCGTCCGGGGTCGGCTGCGATGCGGTCCGTCGCAGCGCGCAGCGCGCTGAGATCACGGGTGTCGCCGAGAACGCGCTTGCCGGCGGCATCGACCACCGCGCGCGGATCGAGGGTCGACTCGAGGTGCAGCGCCATGGCGGCGAGCACGGCCCGCCGCCGGGCCTGCCCGAAGTCCGAGCCGTCCGCCACGACCTCCAGTTCCAGCGGTCGGACAGCGGCCCGGCCGACGACCCGGGCCCGCGCCAGATGCCGGGGCACTTGGGGCAGGTCGTCCTCGCCGATCTCACGTACGACGCCGTGGACAGGGTCGATTGCCGCCATCACCCGCTCGTCGAACGGTTCGGTGGCGGGGTCGGGCGGCGCGGGCCGCCACGGGTGCGGCAGCGCCCGCCAAGAGGTGGTCTCCTCCCGGGTGACCCTGACGCCGCTCCAGGCGTCGCCGGAGCCGATGGCGGCGCGCCGGACCAACTGGGCAGCGGCCGTCCGGGCCACGGCCGGGGCGGGCCGCCCATCGGCAAGGTCACCGCACCGCAGGGCGGTCACCACATCCTCAAGCTCCTCGGCGCCTATCGGCCCGACGACCACTGCGGCGCGATCGGTGAACAGCACGACGCCCGCCTGGCCGGCTCCGGCTGCGGCTGCGGCCTGGACCTCATCGAACCAGTCCTCGTACAGCGGACCAGCGCCCAGCACGATGGCTGGCAGAGGCAGTGCGCTGCGCTCCACCGCGCGGACCAGATCCGCGCCCTCGCCCACGAAACTCACCTCACCAGGTTCGACGCACCGCTGTAGGACTCCGACGGACACCATCGCGTCCCGAACACGCCGGGCCTGCCGAGCATGCGCGCCGCCCATCTCGTCGGCCGCCTGCTCCACGTCCCGGCCCTGGTCGACCCAGGAGGACACGAGACGGATCCAGGCGGACAGCCCGGTTGACAGCTCCAACGGTCCGAACTCGGACAGCCCGTAGGTATGGCCCGCGTGGTCGATCGTGTAGACGTTTACCCGCCGGATCGTGCTCATCGGATGTGCTCCTCGTGCAGTCGGAAGCTGGACCCCACGATGAACTGGCCCACGCTGCACTCGACGAGCGGATCTCGGTCGGTGGCCTCGGTGAAGGCGACCGCGTCGTCCGTGCCCAGGGGGCAGCCAGCCAATCCCATGGCGCTGCACGTGCCGGCGAGCGCGTGGAAGAGCACCCCCGTGTTCTTCAACACCACCGCGTAACCCATTCCCTCGTACTTCCACATCACCCGGCCCACCCTTGCCGCCACAACCAACAGCACCTGCGGGACGGCGCCGCTGGTTGATCCCTGCGAGGCGACCCGCAGCATGCGGCGCACCGCGTAGTGGTCCACCGGCCGCACCAGCTCGAGTTCATGCCGATGCGCGTCGTAGTGGTACAGACCGCTTCCTAGGCCCGAGCACCGGGTGACCACCGGATACAACTCGAGTTCGTACACCGATCCGCCGGAAGGACGTGGAGAGCTCACGAACTCGACCCCGTCCTCTTCGTGCAGCCGCCGTACCCGCGCGGTCCGATACAGCAGTTCGCCGAGCTGGTCCACCGAGATCAGCGACTCGTCGTCATGCACCCGTTCGGACCGTCGACGCTCGATGACGTCGAGGTACGAGCCCTCGCTCAGCCGGCGGTCCGTTAAGTCCGGTACAGCGAGCCCGACGCGCGGTCCCGGGTAGGGCGGCGGGACGGCCGGCTCCGGCGCGAAGCCCGCCAGGCGGCCCCACCAGGTGCCGCCGAACCCGTCGCCGACGTACCCGCGATAGCCGAGGCGACTGCGGTCGTGGAACAGCAACTCGTGGGGTGCCCACTGGCGGTAACGCAGCTCCTGTGCCTGCTCGCCGTCCGAGTCGGCCAGGAAGCCGGTGGCGAGCAGCTGCTCGCGCAGAGCGACCGCAAGCCCGTCGGATGCGGCCGCCGAGTCGGTCGCCGGGGCGAACGCGTCGGCCAGCAGCTTCCGGCGATGAATCGTGATCTCGGCGCTGGCCAGGGGTGATTCCACAAGCAGGGCACCAGCCTCGGCCCGGATGACCGCGTACCGGGAGAGATCGAGCTGCCCACCGACAGCAGGCACCGGCCTGCGGGCACGCAGTGGCCGCACCACGAACGCGAGCCCGCAGTCGTCACTGAACTGCTCGTCAAGCCAGCCTTCGCGGCGCAGCTGCTCGGTGACCGGGTCGTTTGCGCCAGCCGGCTGTCCGGTGCCAGCCAGGGCCGCGATCACCTCGGTCGTCCGATGGCTGGCGGGCAGGCTGATGTGGTGCGGCCATGCCATGAGGTGGGTGTGCCCGTCCCGTTCGGCGCTGAACACGCCCGATCTCAGCCGTTCGGTCCGGTTTTCGGCCATGTCCTGCGCCCGGATCACCAGTCACCTTCCCCGGTGGTCGTCGGTTCTTCGCGTTCGTTCAGGGCCGTAGCCACCAGGTGGCACAGCCGGTACCGGCCGACTGGTCCCACACCCAACCGGGAGAGCTGGAGGTAGAGCAGATTGATCGCAAAACGGTAGAGTACGAACCAGTCGGAAGTGCACAGGTCTTCCCACCCGGTTGACCCGACCAGCGCGCGGTGGAAGGGGCTGCGCTCGGTCAGATCGGTGCTGAAACCGTCGGTCGTCGTGGGCAGGGCGAGTTCGTCCCGGTCTCGGTGCTGCGCCTGCTGTGCGGCGCGGACCACCGGGGTGATCGCCGCGAGCCAGTCCCGGGCGTACGCGGGCATGCCCGGGCCGTCCGCCACCGTGTGCAGCCGACGGCGCAGCACCGGTGCCGAGCGGCGGGCTGCGGCGTCCCAGACCGGGCGTACGTCCGCTGCGGCCTCCAGGTTCAGATACGCCTCAGCGTGCGACCGGAAGGACAGCGCAGCCGAGGCCAGTCCGTGCCGGCCGAACTGCTGTGCGGTCACCGCCATAAGGTCGGCGCAGGCTGGCCCGAGCCGCTGCGCCGGTGCCGCGCGCAGCAGCCGCAGTGCTGGCACCGTCGCCGCATAATGGAAGTCCTCCAGCAGCGCCTGCATGACCGGTTCCGCGGACCCTGTCCCGGTCGCCACACCGCCAGCCGTCCAGGTGAGTGAGTTGTCCGCCAGCCAGTCCTGGCGCAGCTCGACCCCGGAACGGTCGGCGATGTGCTGGGCTTGGTCCCGGACCTCCGCGAGCGTCACGGTCCGAGTGGACGGGCTGGAACGCAGCACCTCCTGCAGGCGCTGGTCGATCTGCGACCGCACCGTGACTGTGGCTTCGGCTGGGCCGCGCACACCCAGGCGTAGGTGCGGTCCCCGCTGCCACTCCCGGGTGAGGCGGAACCGGCAGCCGGCCGCCGCCGTCAGCTGAGCACACTCCCACAGCGGCCCCAGGAGCAGGGTGTTCCACCGGTCCTCTGCGTGGTAGACGAACATCCCCTGCCAGTCGGCCACTTCACGGCCGGTCAGCGTCTCCGTCTGATCCTGCGTCCCCGTCACGCATCCGCCTTCGTGTCAGCAAGCAGAGCTTGCGCGAGTGATGCGCGTAACGTCAATTCCGCGGGCATGGTGACTCCGATTCGGTTGGCAAAGAGGTGGATGCAGATGTCCAGCGTCGCGATTGGGTCCCGGGCTCCGGTGACCTCGAACGACACACCGCCGAACCCAAGGGTCGACGGCCGGTAGTCGTCCCCCGAGGTGCGCAGCACGGCCTCGAGCTGTTCGAGTGACCGGCTGAAGCGCACGACCGGCATGGGGGGCCGCTCCAACAAGGACGTCACCCGGGCCAGGTCTAGCCGCACGGCAGCCGGGCTGCCGGCCGCTTGGACGCATTGGGCCCAGTCGAGGCCAGACCGGCTCCCGCGCGCCGCGAGGAAACCGACCAGAATCAGCACGACCAACGAGAGTCGGGTCGCGGCTGCGGGATTCGCGGCAAGCACGTCCAGACCGATCCGGGTGCTGTCGTCGAAGTGCTCCTCGCACGCCGCCAAGGCCGTGCCGTAGCCGTATCGTTGGTGCTCTGGGGAATAGGCGGCCCGTACGACCGAGCCGTCCGAGACCAGTTCGGCAGCCGAGGCAATGTCGCCAATCCGGTTACGCAGCAGCGCGTACTCCTCGGCGCACATGGTCCGCTCGGACGGGTGTTCCCGGCACCAGCGCCGCAGTTCGGCTGGTACCCGGGACCCCAGCGCCGCCTGGGCCGCCGGCGACGTCGCGCGCAGACGCAGACGCACGTGCGGGCCCCCGTCCCAGTAACGCAGAATGAACGCCCGGTCGGCGAGCCCGTCGTCACGCACGGCCCGGATCAGCGGCGCGATTGACTCGGTCAGTAGCCGATCCTGACCCTGGTGTCGGTGCACGTGCCAAGATATCCAGGTGGTCACCGGTGCACACCCACCTCGACCGCGTACTCGGTCACGTGTCCCGCCCCGGCCAGCGGATCGGGCAGACACTCTTCGACGATCGCGTAGTCGGCCTGCCTGAGCATCTTCTCGGCGTCTGCGAACAGCAGCGGACTGGTGAGGTCGACGAACACCGGTTTGCGTGCCTTGCCCTGGCCCCTGCGGTGGTCGGCGGAACTCCACGCCCGAAGGTAGAAGCGGCTGCCCAGGCCGTGCACTGTGAGCCACTGGTGCCAGGCACGAAGCGATGCGCGCGGATCGCTCCCGCCCGGGAACTCCTCCCGGCTCAGCAGCTGGCGTACTCGCTGCAGCACCGTTTCCCCGAGCGTCACGCGCGGAGTGGCTGACTGCCCCGACCCGCCGCGCCCGGGTGTCGTAGGAGTGAAGGCCGCGATGCTCGGATGAATTAGATAAGCGCTGCCAAAGACCTGCTCGAGCAGCCTGACGAACGGCGGCAGCGCGAGGTCCGCCGCCATGCCCAGGTGCACCGGGCGCACTTCCCGGCCGTCCTCGTCCCGGAGTGCGGGCAGACCGCGTACCCCGGGCACGACGCGCACCGACGCCATCGGCAGGCGCTGCCCGTGTGGTCGTCCGGTCGTGGCGCCGGGGTACTGTAACTCCCGTGGTGTCGTGGCAGCCCTTAAGTTTAGCGTCGACCCGATCAGCCCGCCGATCTCCACGATGTCATCGTCGACGGTGGTGACCAGGTCTGCGACGGGGATGCCTGCCTGCGCCGCGATACGGCCCCGGCCCCGGCCGTGCCCGCCGTGGACGGCGTTCACCACCCGGCGGATCCTCGGCTCGGCGGTCTCCTGCAGGTAGAAGGTGGCCGACCGGTTCGGGTGTACGAAGGGGAAGTCGTCCAGCAACCGACGTACGTCGTCCACGGCGAGCGGGCCCTTCGCCGCTAGACTCAACACGTCGCCGGTAAGCTCGGACAGCGCCCGGCCGAGCTCCCGGACCGTGCTTGAAGCGCAGGCCGCCAGGTTGGCGCCCCACGGCGGCGCTGTCGGGCCGATGATCCGGCCAAGGTCGTCATCAGCGGCGAGGCGCGCCCGCGCGAGGCTGTCCAGAGCGACGGTCAGCGGCACGTCGTAGTCCGCGCCGAACCGCCCGGCTAGGTGCTCGGCCGCCGCGAGCTTCACGGGGAACTTCACGTCCTGCAGCGCCAGCAGTCGTCGAGCGCAGTCGAGTTCGTCGAGCGCCGGGCCCTCCGGGCGGGCGGGCAGTTCGTGCGGCCAGGCGGCAGCGACCGACATCTCGTGCACCTTGACCGGCGGCAGCTCGACCCCGAGGTAGCGGGCCACCTGCCCGACGGCGGCCTGTGCACCGGTCGCATCCGCGTCGTGCAGCGCCGCGTCCAGTGCGGCGAGCCCGGCGGACAGGCCTGCCGGGCCACGCTCGCCGGCGATCGCAGCCCACTGGGCCCAGGGGCGGGGGTGGTGGTCCGCGACGGGGAGACAGTGTTCGATCAACCCGGCAGCCAGGAGCTTGCCCACGAACCCAGCCCCCCCGACCCCCCGTGCCGTCAGAGCCGCCTCGGTGCTCCCCGGGACCAGGGCATCCAGCAGCTCGTCGATCGCTCGGTGCGCCGCGACCCGCACCGTCTGCTCCCACTGCCCGGCCCGGATGAACAGCCAGCCGCCCTCGACCCGCACCAGGCTCGGGTTGACCCGCACCTCAAGCTCGGCGGCGTCCGACAACCTGGCGTTCAGTGCCCGAGTCAACGCGCCGGTGACCGCACTGTCCAGCTCGGCAAGCAGCCGCTCTCCGGTGACCTTGGCGCCGGTCCGGGACCAGCGGGCTGGGACTGTGACCATCCAGGAACTGAACGGGCTGGTCTTCGCGCCCGCCCGGGCTGCCATGCGGGTGAGCCGGAGGAGCCGCTTGCGCTGTGGCGCGCCGGTTTGCCCCGTAGCCCATCGGTGCGCGGTGTCGGCAAGGTCCCGACTGGTGGCACGGAGGCCGGTCTGGAACCGCCGATCGAGGCACAAACCGCGCAGATGCCGCACATCGTCGCGCTCGGCGGCCACCAGCGCGTCGTCAAGCTGCGCGTCCAGGTCGCGGACCCGTTTCCGCGCGGACGTCCAGGAGCCGAATGCGGCGGCAGCGCCCTCGGACATCAGAGGTATGGCCTCCTGCACGACCCGCCGTGCCGAGTCGCCCTGGCGCACACTTCGACGCGCGGCGATGAGCAAGGAGCGCTCGTCCGCAGCGTGCGCGCCGATGTCCTGAAACAAGGCCGCGTCGGCTTGTGCGGCTGAGTCAGCCAGTTCCCTGATCGCCCTCGTCAGCTCGGATAACAGTTGGTCAACGCCACAGTGGTGAAATCCCCTAAGGGAAGATCGACTCAATCCAGCGAAGCGAACGAGGACGACCTCGTCCGCCGCGGTCTTTTCGGAGAGACTCGAACAGTCATTAACGGGTTTCAACCTGCCACCCCCGTGGTACGCCCACCAATCGGGTTTCTGCGCCCCGATAGGTCCTGGCCAGCCGGTATCAGCTATCAGTTACGGAACGCAACGAGCATCGACGGGATACACTCCTGGAGATGACCCCCGCCTCTCGCCGAGGTGATCGGCGCCTGACTGTGAGTGTCCCTAATTCGAGTACCTGGTACTGCAACGACCCTCGACAGGGCGTTGCTCGACTCGCGGATCTGATGGACCACTGAACACCTAGTCGGAGAGTCCGAGTCCGAGTCGAACTGGATGGAATCGCCACTCGGCCGAACGGGCCCGACCCATCAGCGACCTGTAGAAGCACGCGAGTGCCGTTGCAGTACTAGAGGCTAGGGCCAGCAGTGCCGCTGTACGGCTCACCGCGTGACCCCAATCGAAGCTTGTGAAGCCTGCGATTTCCATGGCCGCGAGCCGCCAACCGTTCCCCGCCAGCGCCACGCAGCAGCGTTTTAATCATGCATTGAGCCTGCCAATCCTCCGCTATTCTTCAATTCTAGCCACCCAGGACCCACGAAGCCAGTCATACACCCCTTCGTCTATCCAATGTATTCGGGGATCGGTGCCTGGCGTGACCACCTAGCTGGCGTGACCACCTAGCAAGTTGTAGGCGGAATTAGTTGGTCGAGTAGCTGGTGGGTCTTGCCTCTTCGTTGATCGGTGTGGGTTGGCTGATCCAGAGGCCGCCAGGACCATGGGGTGCTGTGAACGAACCGCTCCGGATGGACGGCGTTGGCGAGTGCGGTGCGGTAGATCTGCTGGGTGGTTCCGAAGCCGATGCCGGAGTGCTGATGGTCGTGATTATGCCAGATGAAGAACTCGCCACAGAACTCGCGCGCGTGCTCGATCGGGTGGTGTCGCAACCGGTGCGAGATCTGCTCGGGCGACCCCGCAGGGCCCCGGCAAACCCGGGTTCCGCAGTTGATGGGCGGATCTGGACACACGCCGCGATATCGTCCCAGGTCAGCGAGTTGGAGTGGGTCCGGAAGTAGTGAGCCTTTTCCATCGTGGTTCTGCTGGTCAGCGGTAGTTTTCGATCTGGTTCAGTGAGCCCTTTCCAACCTGATCTCAGCCGGTCTGGATGAGCACGGTGATCGCCTGGACCAGTGCGGTGGCCCGGCTCGGGCAGGCCCGGATCCTACGGAGCACCTTCCAGGACTTCAGCTGGGCGTTCGCTCGTTCCCCGGGGCCACGCTGGCGGGCGTGAGCGGCGTTGATCTGCTTCTGGTTGTGCGAGAGTCGCCGCCACCGGCTACCCACGATCGACCGACGTTGACGCAGCGCGTCGGACAGACGTTGCAAGCAGCGGTTGGACACCTGCATCGACGACGGGTAGACAAGCACGGTGAAGCTCCTGGTCGGCGCGGGTCGATCTCAGCAATCACCCCGTCTACCAGGGGATTCACTCATCACGGTGACGCCACGCCGCGACGCCTCCGACCTCGTGATCGCCAGGTTGGAAAGGGCTCACTCGGACCACAGCTGATCCACGAGATATCACCGCTTGTGCAGACGGGCTTCGCGTGAATTCTACCTACCCTTTCTTCCCCTAGAGCTATGCGTGGGTCATCATTCAAAGAGCCACTGCTTCCCGCCGGATCTTGTCTTGCATTATCGAATATTACTCGATCCTCTTTCCGTCTCCATGAGATCGAGTTCGCCACGGATGGGAGAGTTCATGAGGAATACTGGTGCCGTTGTGGGTGTTTCACACAGCTCCGGCCGGGGGAGGCGAATTCAGGCGGTCGAAGCATCTGACTCGACGAGTTCGGCGAATATCTCGGAGGGCTTCTTCCAGTTGTGGATCTTACGAGGGCGGTCGTTGATGTCGCAAGCCACCATGGCCAGATATTTGGGGTCGGCGGTGATGTCTGCTCCTTTCGGGAAGTACTCGCGCAGGATGCGGTTGGCGTTCTCGTTGCTGCCGCGTTCCCATGGGGAGTGGGGGTGGGTGAAGTAGACCGGCATCGAGCCCTTGGTCACGGTGGTGTGGGCGGCCATCTCCGCACCGCAGTCCCAGGTCAGCGAGGCCCGCATGTGCTCGGGGAGCCCGGAGGTCGCGACGATGACCCCCGCGCCCGACGGTGAGTGAGTCACGTCCGTGCAGCGGGACCAGGACCAGGAACCGGGAGGTGCGCTCGACCAGCGTCGCGACCGCCGTCTTGCCGCCCTTGCCGATGACGAGATCCCCCTCCCAGTGCCCGGGCACCGCCCGTCCGGCGGCGGCGGGGCGCTCGTCGATGTAGGTCGGGTCGCTGATCCGCGGGGCCGGTGGCCGACGACGTCCACCGCGGCGGGCGGTGCGCCTGGTACGCAGCGCGATTAGCTCGCGGGCCAGGGTGGACACCGGGGTGGCGTAAATCCACTGGTAGATCGCCTCGTGAGACACCCGACAAGCCTCGTCGCCCGCGTAGTCGATCGGCAACCGGCCCGCGATCGAGGCCGGCGACCAGCCCCGCCGCAACAACCCGGCCACGACCTCACGCAGCCGCGGGCAGCGCTCCACAGCCATCCGCTTCGGGCGTCCCCGCGCCGCCTGCGCCTGCTCCTGGGCTGCCGCAGCTCGATAGCCGCAGGACCCACCGTGACGGCGGACCTCGCGCGAGATCACCGACGGATCACGCCCCACGATGAACGCGATCTCCTTGTAGGACAAGCGCTGTGCCAGGCCGCGGGAGACCTCCTCCCGATCCGACAACATCAACATCTCACGCACGGGACATCCTGTCCCGCCGAACCAACCAAGATCAAGTGCTACAACCGGCTGAACTCAGGCCCGACACGGTTCCTGGCTCAACATCGCCGAGATCGAACTCTCGACCCTGGCCCGCCAGTGCCCCGACCGACGCATCACCGACATCGACACCCTCAACACCGAACTCGCAGCCTGGCAACACGCCACCAACACCGACCACCGTCAGGTGAACTGGCAATTCACCACCACCGACGCCCGCATCAAGCTCCGCCACCTATACCCAAACAATTAAGTGCGACGGAGGGACTGCCCAGACTTCGGTTGACTCCTGACCTGTGAGGACGTCCTCCTCGCTGGAAGGATCGACACCGTGCCCAAG
>NZ_VRMC01000104.1:0-19041 GCF_008369905.1 Pseudonocardia sp. EV170527-09 | reverse complement strand
GTGAACAGCTTCAACAAGCCGTCCGGGCCGGTCAGTTCCAGCCCCCGCGCTCGGGCGTCGGCCACCATCGCCGCTGCGGCGGCCTGCTCGGGCGAGAACCGCCGACCCGAACCCGTCTCGTTCTCAGCAGAGCCCATAGGGTCTGATGTCATCACTCACAGTGCCCATCCCGCCGGACGCTGAGGTCCGGCGTGTCGGGCCGGAACCACCGTTCGTTGCACAGGCCCGTGCGCGTCGAGCTCGGCGCGGCGGCGGTGCAGCGCCTGCACCACGCCGGGGGCCCGCGACTGACGGGCGTGCTTGCCGGTCCCCTTGTCCGGGCGCCAGCCGGTCGAGAGCCGGTCCCGGGCGGTGGCGACGGCGTCGGCGAGGCGGCGGTGCTCGGCCTGCTGCTCGGCGTACGCGGCCTCCCATGCGGTGCGGGCCCGGTCGCGGGCGGTCACCCAGCCGTCGTAGCCGCCCGCGGTGAGCCGGGGCGCGCCGTCACGGGTCGGGTCGAGGTCGCAGAACTCCTCGGCGACCTCGCGCAGCAGGGCGCGGTCGTGGCTGACCACGGCGAGTCCACCCTGGTACGCACGCAGGGTGCGGGTCAGGAAGTCCAGACCGTCCGCGTCGAGGTGGTTGGTGGGCTCGTCGAGGAGCAGGACGTCGTGGCGGGCGCCGAGCAGGCACGCCAACCGCACCCGGTGGCGCTGCCCCACCGACAGCGTCGCCAGCGGCCGGTCGCGGTCGGTGCAGGCGCCGAGTGCCTCCAGGGCGACGTCGATGCGGCGTTCGGCGTCCCAGGCGTCGAGCCGGGTCGCGGTGTCCAGGGCGGCGGCGAACCGGTCGTCGGCGCCGGGCGTGCCGTCGGTGATCGCCACGGTCGCCGCGTCGAGCTCGCGCAGCGCCGTCCGCGGGGCGGCGAGCGACTCCGCGGTGAGCGTGCCGACGGTCTCGCCGTCGCGGGCGGGTACCTCCTGGCGGACCAGGGCGACGGTCCCGGCGCGGTGCACGGTGCCGGAGTCCGGGAGGAGCACGCCGGCGAGGACGTGCAGGAGCGTGGACTTGCCCCGGCCGTTCTCCCCGACCACGGCCAGGCGTGACCGGGCGGAGACGGTGAGGGTCACGCCGGCGAGGACGCGGTGCGATCCGCGGGTGACGACGACGTCCTCGGCGCGCACGTGGGCGGACGCGCCGGCGTCGAGGGCGGGCAGGAGTGACGAGGGTTCGGGAGTGGTGTGCACGAGAGGCTCCGCGGCATCCGAGATCGGAGCCGGGCAGCACGGAATGCGCCGCCCGGCGGGGACCGGGACGGCGGACGCGGTTCGGAAGGGGTGAAGGGCGCCGCCGTCAGCGGGCGGTGCGGACCTTCTGCGACCAGATTCCTCGTGCCATGGTTCGAGCCTACCCGTCGGCAGGTGGGCGCGTCGTCCGGTTTCGGGCGTGCTCCACCCGTCCCGGTCACCCACTGCCCCGGCGGCCTGAACTGCGCTCAGATCCCCCGCCGACGCGCCCGCAGCAGGACGACCATGACGACCAGCCCGAGCGCCCCGGCCACCGGGGGCGGGAACCCGGTGCGGAACGACCACCAAGGGTGCACGACGTCGAACCCGGCCGCAGGACGCCCTCACACCGCCACCGGCACCCGACGCCGGGCCGGCGCGGACGCCACCAGGACCCCACCGACCACCACCGCCCCGGCGACCAGCTCGGTCACCGACGGCCGCTCCCCCAGGAGCACCATCGCCAGGCTCATCCCGACCACCGGCACGAGCAGCGAGTGCGGCGCGACGAGCCCGGCCGGGTAGCGGCGCAGCAACCCGGTCCAGATCCCGGCGGCGAGCACGGTCGCGACCAGCGACAGGTACACGAGCGCGGCCAGCCCCGCGACGCCGTCGGGGGTCACCATCGCGACGACGTCACCCCACGCTCCCGGCCCCTCCACCACGGCCGAGGCGGCCAGCAGCGGCACCGGCGGCACGACGGTCATCCACAGCGTCAGGTGCAGCGGGTTCACCGCCTCGCCGTCGCGCTGGGCCAGGCGGCTGCACAGGTTCCCGGCCGCCCAGCCGAGTGCGCCGAGCAGGGTCAGCACCACGGGCAGCAACGCCGCGGACTGTGCCCGGGCGACCGCGATGCACCCCAGACCGACGACGGCGACGCCGATCCCGGCCCACTGCCGCCGGGTCACCCGCTCGCGCAGCAGCAGCGCGCCCAGCACCAGCGTGAACGGCCCCGACGCCTGCAGCACCAGCGACGCGAGCCCGGTCGGCATCCCGGCGTACATGCCCAGGAACAGGAAGAGGAACTGCACCGTGCCGAACCCGAGCCCGTAGCCGACGAGCCAGCGCAGCGGCACCCGCGGCCGGGGTACGAGCAGCACCGTCGGGACCGCGAGCACGAGCATCCGAAGCCCGGCGAGGAACAGCGGCTGGAAGTGCTCCAGCCCGACGTGGATGGCGATGAAGTTGGCGCCCCACAACACGGCGACGACGACGGCGAGCAGACGGTCCCGAACGGTCACGGCTCCACGCTGCCGCCCCCTGACCGTACAGACCAGCGACATTGTGTGAATCGATGTTGTAGCGTTGCTTCATGGATGTGCGTCGGCTCCGGATCCTGCGCGAGCTCGCCGACCGCGGCTCGGTCACCGCCGTCGCCGCGGCACTGAACTTCACCCCGTCCGCGGTGTCCCAGCAGCTCAAGGCCTTGTCGCGGGAGGCGGGCCTGGAGCTGACCGCGCCGGACGGACGTGGACTGCGGCTCACCGCGGCCGGGCGGGCCGTCGTCGACGGGGCACAGGAGGTGCTCGACGCGCTGGGCCGGCTGGAGGAGACCGCCGCGGGACTGCGCGAGCAGCCGCTGGGGACGGTGCGGGTGGTGTTCTTCCCGTCCGCGGCCCGGCTGCTCCTGCCCGGGCTGCTGCACCGGGCGTCCGCCCATCCCGGGCTGGCGCTGTCCTGCCGGGACCTCGACCTGCGCCCGGAGGAGGTGCCGGCCGCGGCCGCCGACGCCGACATCGTCGTCACCCACCACGACGAACGGCTCGACCCGTTCGGCACCGGCCGGCTCACCGTGCACCCGCTCCTGCGCGAGCCCCTCGACGTCGCACTCCCCCCGGACCACCCGCTCGCCCACCGCGCCGAGGTGCACCTGCCCGACCTCGTCGACGCCGACTGGATCTCGGTCGCCGTCGGCTGGCCGGTCGACGACGTGTTGAGCTCGGTGTCCCTGGTGACCGGCACCGTGCCGCGCGTGGTGCAGCGGATCAACGACTTCTCGGTCACCGAGGAGCTCGTCGCGCACGGGCACGGCGTCGCGCTGCTGCCCCGCTACTCCACCGACCACCGCGACGGCGCCCGGCTCGCGCTGCGCCCGCTCGCCGGGGTGCGGGCCGCCCGCCTGGTACGCGCCGTGACCCGCGGCGCCGTGACCCGGCCCGCGGTACGGCTGGTGCTCGACGAGCTCGCCGCGGAGGCAGCGGCGGTCAGAGCAGCCGGGTGACCTTGTTCAGTCCGGCGTAGCGGACCGGGGTGACCCGCACCGTCGCGCCCGAGTACGGGGCCTCCAGCATCTTGCCGTCGCCGAGGTAGATGGCGATGTGGTGGGTGCGACCGCCCTCGGCCCAGGACAGCATGTCCCCGCGCCGCATGTCCGAGATCGGCACCAGGCGCCCGGCGTTGGCCTGGTTCCCGCTGTAGCGGGGCAGGTAGATGCCGACCCCGGCGAAGGCGAACTGCATCAGCCCCGAGCAGTCGAAGCCGACCTTGCGGAAGTCACCGTGGGCATCGGCGACGCCGCCGTCGCGGATGCCGCGGGTCGGGCCGCGCGTGTTGCCGCCGCCCCAGGCGTAGATGGTGCCGAGCTGGGCCATCGCCCGGTCGATCACGGTCTCGATCGCCGCCGTCCCGGTGCGCCGCGGCGCGGGACCCGCCGACGGCGCGGACTCCTGCGCGACCCGCGACGCCGCCTCCTCCCGGGCCCGCCGGTCGGCCTCGGCCTGGAGCCGGGCCTGCTCGGCCCGCCACGCCTCGTAGCGCTGGCGCTGGGCGCGCAGCCCGGCGTCGGCGTTCTCGGCGGCGTCGAGCCGGGACTGCACGTCGGTGCGTTCGGCGTGCACCGCGTCGAGCCGGGTCTGCTGGGCGTCGGCGGCCGCGACGGCCTCGTCGACGGCGGCGTCGGCCGCCGCGGACGCCTGCTCGGCGTCGGCGCGGCGCCGGTCGGCCTCCTCCTGCGCCGCGCGGGCGAGGGAGTCGGCGTTGGCCTGGGCGATGCGGGCCTGCTGGAGCTGCTCCAGGACGGCGGCCTGGTCCTCGCTCGACGCGTCGGTCAGCCGGGCCCGGTCCATCAGGTCCTGCGGGTCGGTCGCCCGGGAGAGCAGACCCAGCGGGCCCAGGTCGAGGCCGTGGGTGTAGACGTCGCCGACGAAGGCGTCGATCCGGGTCCGGGCGTCGTCGACGGCGCGGCCCGCGGCCTCGGTCGCGGCGCGGGCGTCGGCGGCCCGGGCCGCGGCGGTCTCGGCCTCGCGACCGGCGGCGTCGGCGGTGTCCCGGGCGGCGAGCGCCTCCTCGTTGCGCCCCGCGACCTCCATCTGCAGCTGCTCGGCCTGTGCGTCGAGCTCGGCGAGGCGGGCGGTGAGCCTGCCGACCTCGGCCGCCCGGTCCTGCACCGACTGGCGGCTGCGCTCCAGCTCGTCGTCGCCGGGGTTGGGCGGCGGCGGGGGCGGGGGCTGCGCCGGGAGCACCGCGGCGGTGGGCACGGCAGCGGTGGGCACGACGACGGTCGCGGCCACGCCCACCCCGGGCGAGGCCAGCGCGACCGCCACGAGCACGGCCACCACGACGAGGGTCGCCGACGGCTGGCGCGTCACGGGGAGGTCCTTCCGGGGAGCGGGGCGGGGTCTTGGGAGCTCGACGGGGAACACTGCCACTCGTGTCACCCGAATCCCGTGCGACACACCGGACCCGTCCATCACACGAGGGACCTCACACCCCCGACGGCTCCGCGACTCCGGCCACACCCGGCTCGCCAGGCTTATAGGACAGGCGTACTGTTTACCTCACGAGGGTCCGCGCTGCTGCCGACACGGCGGTGCGCGAGACTCCGACACGACGCAGGTGAGCACCTCCTCCCCCGCGAGGCGGGGAGCGTTCACCGCACCGGACAAAGCGACCGCCCACCACCACGGGAGGACCACCAAGTGGCCAGCACCGACAGCTTCGGCGCCCGAGGACAGCTCGACGTCGGGGGCACCGGTTACGAGATCTTCCGGCTCTCCGCGGTGGAGGGCTCGAAGCGCCTGCCGTTCAGCCTGAAGGTCCTGCTCGAGAACCTGCTCCGCACCGAGGACGGTGCGAACGTCACGGCGGACCACATCAACGCCCTGGCGAACTGGGACCCGCAGGCCGACCCGGACACCGAGATCCAGTTCACCCCCGCCCGGGTGATCATGCAGGACTTCACCGGTGTGCCCTGCGTCGTCGACCTGGCGACCATGCGCGAGGCGGTGACCGAGATGGGCGGCGACCCGTCCAAGGTCAACCCGCTCGCGCCGGCCGAGCTGGTCATCGACCACTCGGTGATGATCGACTTCTTCGGCACCGCCGACGCGTTCGAGAAGAACATCGAGTTCGAGTACGGCCGCAACAAGGAGCGCTACCAGTTCCTGCGTTGGGGCCAGGGCGCCTTCGACGAGTTCAAGGTCGTCCCGCCCGGCACCGGCATCGTGCACCAGGTCAACATCGAGAACCTGGCGCGCGTGGTCATGCCGCGCAACGGTCAGGCCTACCCCGACACCCTGGTCGGCACCGACTCCCACACCACGATGGTCAACGGCCTGGGGGTGCTGGGCTGGGGCGTCGGCGGCATCGAGGCCGAGGCCGCGATGCTCGGCCAGCCGGTCTCGATGCTCATCCCCCAGGTGCTCGGCTTCAAGCTGACCGGGGAGATCCCGACCGGTGTGACCGCCACCGACGTGGTGCTGACGATCACCGAGATGCTGCGCCGCCAGGGCGTCGTCGGCAAGTTCGTCGAGTTCTACGGCGCCGGCGTCGGCGCGGTGCCGCTGGCCAACCGCGCCACCATCGGCAACATGAGCCCGGAGTTCGGCTCGACCGCGGCGATCTTCCCGATCGACGAGGAGACCGTCCGCTACCTGAAGCTGACCGGTCGCTCCGCCGAGCAGATCGCGCTGGTCGAGGCCTACGCCAAGGAGCAGGGCCTCTGGCACGACCCGGACCACGAGCCGGTCTACTCCCAGACGATGGAGCTGGACCTGTCGACGGTCGTCCCGTCGATCGCCGGCCCGAAGCGCCCGCAGGACCGCATCGAGCTGACCGACGCCAAGCCGGCGTTCCGCAAGACCGTGCACGACTACACCGACGACGGCGTGGCCCCGACCCCGCTCGCCGGCGTCGACGAGTCGTCGAACGAGTCCTTCCCGGCCAGCGACGCCCCGGCGCTCTCCTTCGCCGACGACGACGCCGCGCCGATCATCATGTCGGCGGCCGACGGCTGCGAGGGCCGTCCGTCCAAGCCGGTCACCGTGAAGTCCGCGACGCGCGGCGAGTTCGTGCTCGACCACGGCGCCGTCGTGATCGCCTCGATCACCTCGTGCACCAACACCTCGAACCCGAGCGTCATGCTCGGTGCCGCGCTGCTGGCGCGCAACGCCGTCGAGAAGGGCCTGACCACCAAGCCGTGGGTCAAGACCTCGATGGCCCCGGGCAGCCAGGTCGTGACCGACTACTACGAGAAGGCCGGTCTCTGGCCCTACCTCGACAAGCTCGGATACAACCTGGTCGGCTACGGCTGCACCACCTGCATCGGCAACTCCGGCCCGCTGCCGGAGGAGATCTCGGCCGCGGTCAACGACAACGACCTCACCGTCGTCTCGGTGCTCTCGGGCAACCGGAACTTCGAGGGCCGGATCAACCCCGACGTCAAGATGAACTACCTGGCGTCCCCGCCGCTGGTCATCGCCTACGCGCTGGCCGGGACGATGGACTTCGACTTCGAGACCCAGCCCCTGGGGCAGGACTCCGAGGGCAACGACGTCTTCCTGCGCGACATCTGGCCCTCGACCGAGGACATCAACGACGTCGTGGACTCCTCGATCACCTCGGAGATGTTCACCAAGAGCTACTCCGACGTGTTCCGCGGCGACGACCGCTGGCGCGCACTGCCCACTCCCGAGGGCCGGGTCTTCGAGTGGGACCAGAAGTCCACCTACGTCCGCAAGCCCCCGTACTTCGAGGGCATGAAGGGCGAGCCGGACCCGGTCACCGACATCTCCGGCGCCCGCGTGCTCGCGCTGCTCGGCGACTCGGTCACCACCGACCACATCTCGCCGGCCGGTGCGATCAAGCCGGGCACCCCGGCCGCGCAGTACCTGGACGAGAACGGCGTGGAGAAGAAGGACTACAACTCCTTCGGCTCGCGGCGCGGCAACCACGAGGTGATGATCCGCGGCACGTTCGCGAACATCCGGCTGCGCAACCAGCTGCTCGACGACGTCTCGGGCGGCTACACCCGCGACTTCACCCAGGACGGCGGGCCGCAGGCGTTCATCTACGACGCCGCGCAGAACTACGCCGCGCAGGGCACCCCGCTGGTCATCCTCGGCGGCAAGGAGTACGGCTCGGGCTCCTCGCGTGACTGGGCGGCCAAGGGCACCGCGCTGCTGGGCGTGCGCGCCGTCATCGTCGAGTCCTTCGAGCGGATCCACCGCTCGAACCTGATCGGCATGGGCGTGATCCCGCTGCAGTTCCCCGAGGGCGAGTCGGCGAAGAGCCTCGGGCTCGACGGCACCGAGACCTTCGACATCGCGGGCATCACCGAGCTGAACGACGGGAAGACCCCGAAGTCGGTGCACGTGACCGCGACCAAGGAGTCCGGCGAGACCGTCGAGTTCGACGCGAAGGTCCGCATCGACACCCCCGGCGAGTCGGACTACTACCGCAACGGCGGCATCCTGCAGTACGTCCTGCGGGGCATGCTGAAGAGCTGACGCGCGCAGCACCCACCACCACACGGAGCCCGTCCCCTCACCGAGGGGGCGGGCTCCGTCGGTGCTGCGGTCGGTGCTGCGGGGTCGTTCCCGGCTCCCCCTGCCTACGGGCGGGCGCCCAGGTCGTGGGAGATGCGCCGGGCGGCGTCGGCGGCGGCGCGGCCGTGGCCGTCGAAGACCTCCTCGGTCATCCGCACCGTCGGACCGGACACCGACAACGCCCCGACCGGGCGGCCGTCGGGACCGACGAGGGGGGCGCCGACCGCCGCGATGCCGTCGGACAGCCCTTCGGGGTTGACCGACCATCCACGCTCGCGGACCTCGGCGATCCGGGCCCGCAGCCGGTCGGGGTCGACGACGGTGTGAGGGGTGGACGCCTCCAGCGGGCCGGCGAGGTAGGCGTCGACCTCCGCCGGGGCACAGGCGGCGAGGTAGGCCTGCCCGGTGGCCGAGGCGTGCAGCGGGATGCGGTGTCCCAGCGGCAGGAACGCGCGCAGCCGGTGCGCGGTGTCGAGCCGTTCGAGCAGGACCAGCTCGCGGCCGTCCGGGGCCGCCAGGTGCACGGTCTCCCCCGTCGTGAGCTGCAGCTCGTGCAGGACCGGGAGCGCCACCGCGCGCAGGCCACCGGCGTCGCGGGCCTGGTTGCCGACGGCGAACGCGCGGTAGGTGAGCCGCCAGCGGGCGGTGTCGTCGCTGACGCACCAGCCGACCTCGGCGAGGGTGTGCAGGATCCGCTGCACGGTGGACTTCGGCAGCGCGACCGTGCGGGCGAGGTCGGACAGCCCGACGGGCTGCCGCTCCCCCACCGCCTCCAGGACGCGGACCGCGGAGACGACGCTGGTGGTCGGAGCCATGACCGGTGTTGACCTCCCCCGTTCGGGCGACCTAGTGTTCCGCCCCGGACGGTCCACTCTACGAACCACTGTGCCACCTGATGGACCGATACGACAAGCGCGTACCAACGGGGGTAGGCATGGCGGTGCAGGTCATCACGCTGGTGGTGTTCGCGGCGGTCTTCGTGATCGCCGAGGTCCGCCGGTCCCACATCGGGATCGTCATGTTCGCGGCCGCCGCGGGCATGGGCGTGCTCGTCGCGGGCCTGCCTCTCGACGACGTCGTCGCAGGGTTCCCCGTCGACATCCTCGTACTGCTGGTCGGGGTGACGTTCTTCTTCGGGATCGCGAAGGCCAACGGCACCATCGGCCGGCTCGTCGACCGGGCCCTGATCGGGGTCGGTGACCGGACCGGGGCGCTGCCACTGACCTTCTTCGTGCTCACCGGCGTGGTGTCGGCGATGGGCTCGCCACTGGGCGGTCTGGTCATGGCACCGATCGGGATGAGCGTGGCCCACCGGCGCGGGATCGACCCGATGCTGATGGCGCTGGCCATCGGGACCGGGCTGTCCGCGGGCGGGTTCGCGCCGACGTCGCTGTTCGGGATCGTCACCTGGGGCACGGCGTCGGCGGCGGGCATCGCGCTCGACCCGTTGACCCTGTTCGCGGTCGCGATCGTCGCGAACCTGGTGCTGCTGGCCGCGTCCTACCTGATGTTCTCCGCCCGCAGCCGGGTCCCGGTCGCCGCCGGCGGCGGGGGCCGGTCGCAGGAGCCCGGCGACGCCGAGCCGCCGGCGCGCGAGCCGTTCACCGCGACGCACCGGATCACCGTCCTCGCGATGCTCGGCCTGGTCGCGGCGATCGTCGTGCTGGCGCTGCTCGACGCCGAGCCCGACGTCGGGGTGCTCGCCTTCGCCTTCGGCGCGGTGCTGACCCTGATCGACCCGGACAGCGGCCGCGGCGCCCTGAAGGAGATCGACTGGTCCACCGTGCTGCTGGTCGGCGGCATCATCACCTACGTCGGCGTGCTCCAGGAGATCGGCTCGGTCGACCTGCTGGGCGACCTCGCCGCGAGTCTCACCGTCCCGCTGCTCGCCGCACTGGTGATCTGCGCGGTGTGCGGGCTGGTGTCGGCGTTCGCCTCGACCACCGGCATCCTCGCCGCGCTGGTGCCGCTGGCGATCCCGCTCGTGCAGCAGGGCGGGATCCCGGGCTGGGCGCTGATCTGCGCACTCGGGGTCTGCTCGTCCATCGTGGACGTGTCGCCCTTCTCGACGGTGGGTGCGACGCTGGTCGCCACCACCGTCGACGAGCAGGAACGCCCCCGGATGACCGCGCTGCTGACCCGCTGGGGCCTGTCCATGGTCGTCATCGGCCCGATCGCGCTGGTGGGAGCCCTCGTGCTGCCCGCCATGGCCGTCTGACCCCGTCACCACCAGGAGACCGACGTTGTTCCTCACCTCGCTCACCGGCACCCAGGACCTGGCGCAGGCCGTCACCGTCGGCGACGACGTGCTCTCCCGCTCCGAGCTCGTCGACCGCGCCGGTCGCGTCGCCGCCGGGATCCCCGACGACGGCCCGGTCGCGGTGCACGCCACCGCCTCGATCGACACCGTCGTCGCGATCACCGGCGCGATCATGGCCGGGGTGCCGGTCGTGCCGGTCCCCCCGGACTCGGGGCCGGCCGAACGTGGGCACATCCTGACCGACTCCGGCGCCACCGCCTGGGCGGGACCGCGGCCCGACGGCGTCGACCTGCCGGTCGTCGTCCCCGGCGCACGACCGCTCCCCCCGCGCCCGGTCGACCCGGCCGCCACCGCGATGCTGCTCTACACCTCCGGCACCACCGGCCGCCCCAAGGGCGCACAACTGTCCGGGGCCGCGATCGCCGCCGGGCTCGACGCCCTGTTCGAGGTGTGGGACTGGACCCCCGAGGACACCGTCGCCCACGGTCTGCCCCTGTTCCACGTGCACGGCCTCATCCTGGGGGTGCTCGGTTCGCTGCGCCTCGGGTCGCGGGTGGTGCACACGGTGAAGCCGCAGCCCGCCCGCTACGCCGCGGTCGACGCCTCGATGTACTTCGGCGTCCCCACGGTCTGGAACCGGATCGTCGACGAGCCCGACGCCGCCCGTGCCTTGGGCCGGGCCCGGCTCCTCGTCTCGGGCAGCGCCCCGCTGCCCGCCTCGCTGTTCGACCGGATCGCCGGCCTGACCGGGCAGGCGCCGGTGGAGCGCTACGGCATGACCGAGACCATGATCACCCTGTCCGCGCTCGCTTCCGGGGAGCGTCGCGCCGGATGGGTCGGGCTCCCCGTCCCGGGTGCCCAGACCCGGCTGCTGCCCGCCTCCGACGACGCCCCCGCCACCGTCCCCGACGACGGCGAGACCGTCGGCCGGCTCGAGGTCCGCGGCCCCATGCTGTTCGACGGCTACCTGAACCGCCCGGACGCGAACGACGAGTGCTGGGCCGGCGAGGGCTGGTTCCGCACCGGGGACCTCGCCGTCCGCGACCCGGGCGGGTTCCACCGCATCGTCGGCCGCGAGTCCACCGACCTGATCAAGTCGGGCGGCTACCGGATCGGCTCCGGGGAGATCGAGGCCGTGCTGCTCGACCACCCGGGCGTCGCCGAGGTGGCCGTGGTCGGCGCCCCCGACCCCGACCTCGGCCAGAAGATCGTCGCCTACGTCGTCGGCGACTCGCGTGACGGGCAGGCGCTGATCGACCACGTCGCCGGGGAGCTGTCCTGGCACAAGCGTCCCCGCGAGGTCGTGTTCGTCGACGCCCTGCCCCGCAACGCGATGGGCAAGGTCCAGAAGAAGCTGCTCGGCGCCTGACCCGGGTCCCCGGATCGGGCGCGTCCGCGGGCGCTCCCGGCCGGCCGGGCCTAGGTTGCAGATCATGCCCGGTGCGCACTCACCCTCGGAGGACCGCGGCGACGACCGCGGGATCTCGGTCAACCCCGTCTTCGCAGCCGAGCCGGTGGACATCCCCCGGTTCCGGATGCCCGACTCGGGCCTGCACCCCGAGATCGCCTACCAGGTCGTGCACGACGAGCTGATGCTCGACGGCAACGCCCGGCTGAACCTGGCCACGTTCGTCACGACGTGGGCGGAGCCCCAGGCCGAGCGGCTGATGGCCGAGTCCTTCGACAAGAACATGATCGACAAGGACGAGTACCCGCGGACCGCGGACCTGGAGCAGCGGTGCGTGCGGATGCTCGCCGACCTGTGGCACGCCCCCGACCCGGGACGGGCCGTCGGCTGCTCGACGACCGGCTCGTCGGAGGCGTGCATGCTCGGCGGGCTGGCGCTCAAGCGGCGCTGGCAGCACCGGCGCAGGGCGGCAGGCCTCCCGACGGACCGGCCGAACATCGTGATGGGCGTGAACGTCCAGATCTGCTGGGACAAGTTCGCGAACTACTGGGACGTGGAGCCGCGGCTGGTCCCGATGGAGGGCGACCGGCTGCACCTGGGGGCCGACGAGGCCGTCGCACTGTGCGACGAGAACACCATCGGCGTCGTCGCGATCCTGGGTTCCACCTTCGACGGCAGCTACGAGCCCGTCGCCGAGATCTGCGCGGCGCTCGACGACCTGCAGTCCCGCACCGGGCTGGACATCCCGGTGCACGTCGACGGCGCGTCCGGGGCGATGATCGCGCCGTTCTGCGACCCCGACCTGGAGTGGGACTTCCGGCTGCCCCGGGTGGCGTCGATCAACACCTCCGGCCACAAGTACGGCCTGGTGCACCCGGGCGTCGGATGGGCGGTGTGGCGCGACACCGACGCGCTGCCCGAGGACCTGGTGTTCCGGGTGAACTACCTGGGCGGGGACATGCCGACGTTCGCGCTGAACTTCTCCCGCCCCGGCGGGCAGGTCATCGCCCAGTACTACAACTTCCTGCGGCTCGGCCGCGAGGGCTACGCGCGGGTGCAGGGCACCTGCCGGGAGATCGCCACCGGGCTGGCCGGGCGGATCGCCGACACCGGCGCGTTCCGGCTGCTCACCGACGGCTCCCAGCTGCCCGTGTTCGCGTTCACCGTCGCCGACGGCGAACCGTTCTCGGTGTTCGACGTGTCGGCGGGTCTGCGCGAGACGGGATGGCTGGTCCCGGCGTACACGTTCCCGAAGGACCGGGAGGACCTGGCGGCGCTGCGGATCGTGGTGCGCAACGGGTTCAGCCACGACCTGGCCGCGCTGCTGCTCGACGACCTGGCGCGGCTGCTGGAGCGGCTGCGCCGCCAGGCCGGTCCCGTCCGCGGGAGCGAGGCCGCGGGCTTCGCCCACGGGACGTGAGCCGGTCCCGGCGGGACACCCGCACCGCGTACCTGCTGCTGGCGCCCAGCCTGCTGGGTGTGGTGCTGTTCCTGCTGGTCCCGGTGCTGATCGTGGTGGGTCTGGCGCTGTTCCGGTGGGACCTGGTCGGGCCGCGGACGTTCGTCGGGCTGGACAACGTCGTCGCCGTCGCCACCGACGGCCGGTTCACCCGGTCCCTGCTGGTGACGGCGTTCTTCGTGCTCATCGTCATCCCGGTGCAGACCGTCCTCGGTCTGGCGGCGGCGCTGCTGCTGGACCGCGGGCTGCCGGGGACGACGGTGTTCCGGGTGATCTTCGTGCTGCCGTGGATCTGCGCGCCGCTGGCGCTGGGCGTGGTGTGGCGGTGGATCCTGTCCCCCACCGACGGTGCGCTCAACGCGCTGCTGGGGATCCGCGTCGAGTGGCTGGCCGACCCGGCGCTGGCGCTGCCGTCGGTCGCGGCGGTCACCGCCTGGACCCAGGTCGGCTACGTCGCCCTGTTCTTCCTGGCCGGGCTGCGCGCCATCCCGGACACGATCGTGGAGGCGGCCCGGCTCGACGGGGCCTCGGCGTGGCAGCTGCTGTGGCGGATCCGGCTGCCGCTGCTGCGTCCGACGCTGTTCTTCGTGCTGATCACCGGTGTGATCTCCAGCTTCCAGGTGTTCGACTCGGTGTACGCGCTCACGCCGAACGGCGGACCGCAGGGTGTCACCGACGTCGTCGCGGGGCGGATCTACTACGAGGCGTTCGAGAACCGCGCGGTCGGGCAGGCCGCGGTGATGGCGGTGGTGTTGTTCGTGATCCTGGTGGTGGTGACCGTGGCCCAGCAGCGGTGGTTCAGCCGTCGCACGACCTACGAGCTGGACACGTGAGGCGCGGCAGGGTCGTCGACGCGGCCGTGCTGGTCGCGCTGCTGGTGGGCGCGGTGGTGACGCTGGCGCCGTTCGTGCTGAGCGTGATGACCGCGCTGAAGACGACCCGGCAGTTCGCGGCGACCCCGGTGCTGTCACCGCCGGCCCCGCCGACGGTGGAGAACATCGTGACGCTGTTCGGCCGCGACTACGACTTCGTGACCCCGATCGCGGTGACCGCGCAGGTGGTGGTCGTCGTGCTGGTGGGGCAGCTGCTGTTCTCGGTGCTCGCGGCGTACGCGTTCGCCCGCCTGGAGTTCCCGGGCCGCGACGCGCTGTTCTGGGTGTACCTGGGGACGCTGATGGTGCCGCAGGCGGTGACGGTGATCCCGCTGTACCTGATGATGACCGAGGTGGGGCTGCGGAACACCTTCTGGGCGCTGGTACTGCCCTATGTACTCGGGTCGCCGTTCGCGATCTTCCTGCTGCGCGAGCACTTCCGGACCATCCCGCAGGACCTGATCGACGCCGCCCGGCTCGACGGTGCCGGGACGGTCGGGATCCTGCGGCACGTCGTCGTGCCGGTGAGCCGGCCGATCCTCACGACGCTGGCGGTGATCACCGTGGTGACGCACTGGAACAACTTCCTGTGGCCGCTGGTCATCACCTCCGGCCGGACCTGGCAGGTGATGACGGTGGCGACCGCCGGGCTGCAGACGCAGTACAACGGCAACTGGCCGATCGTGATGGCGGCGACGACGGTCGCGATCGTCCCGCTGATCGCGCTGTTCCTGGTGTTCCAGCGCAGCGTCGTCCGCTCGATCACGATCACGGGGTTCCGGTGAGGCGCCGCCCGGGCGCCGCGCTGGTGCTGGTCGCGGCGCTGGTGCTGACGGCCTGCTCCCCCGCGTCGCGGTTCGACGATGATGCCGACGGCGTCACCACGGTGACGCTGCGGTTGTGGGACACCCAGGTCGCGGCGGCCTACCGGCGCTCGTTCGACGCGTTCTCCGCGGCCAACCCCGACATCCGGGTCGAGCTGGTGCAGGTCCCGTTCAAGGACTACTTCACCTCGCTGCCCCTCGACGTGGCCTCGGGTACCGCGACCGACATCTACTGGGTCAACTCGTCCAACTTCGGGGCGTTCGCCGACGCCGGGAGGCTGATCGACGTCGGGGCGGCGCTGGCCGACCAGCGCGCCGGCTGGGTGCCGGCCGCCGCGGACCAGTACACCCGCGGTGGCACCCTGTGGGGTGTCCCGGTGGTGACCGACGGCCGGATCGCGCTGTTCTACAACAAGGACCTGGTCCGCGCGGCCGGGGTCGACCCGACGACGCTGCGGTGGGACCCGTCCGACCCGGCCCGCGACACCCTGCTCCCGGCCGCACGGAGGCTGACCGCCGACGCCGCCGGACGGACCGCGGACCAGCCAGGGTTCGACCCGCGCACGGTGCGCCGGTACGGCTTCAACGCCGCCCGGGACCTGCAGGCGATCTACGTGAACTTCCTCGGCTCCGCGGGCGGCCGGTTGCAGGCCCCCGACGAGACCTTCGACCTCGCCACGCCCGCGGGTGAGCAGGCGTTCGGCTACCTGGTGAACATGATCAACACCGAGCGGGTGGCGCCGTCCGCGGCGGACACGAACCAGAACCCGGACTTCAGCCGCGACCAGTTCCTTCGGGGCCGGATCGCGCTGTTCCAGAGCGGCACCTACAACCTCGCCAACATCGCCGAGGGCGCGACCTTCGACTGGGGGATCGCACCGATGGTCGAGGGCCCGCACGGCCGGGTCAGCGTGGTGTCGAGCATCGTCGCCGCCGGCAACGCCGACAGCCCGCGCCGTCCGGAGATCCTGCGGGTGCTGCGCTGGCTGGGCTCGCCGGAGGGTGCCGCCCCGGTCGGCGACAGCGGCGCCGGGCTGCCCGCGGTGACCGCGGCCCAACGGGGCTGGTTCGACTACTGGGCGCGCCGCGGCGTCGACACCCGGGAGTTCGTCGCGGACGGCCCGACGACCCCGGCGCCGTCGGGCCCCAAGGTGGGCGCGGCGACGACGGCGATGGAGCCCACGCTCGACGAGCTGTTCGCCGGGCGGCTGCCCGTCGCCGCGGGGCTGCGGCAGGCGCAGGACATCGGCAACGCCGCGCTGCGCTGATAGCGTGTCCGGTGCGCCCCCGATGGGCCCAGCCGGAAGGAGTGTCCCGCCAGTCCCGCACGGGCCCGCGGGCGCAGCTCCTTCCGCAGGTGGTTCGCGTGGTCCCCACTGTCGTCAGGAGACCCGCATGACCTGCACGTTCAACCACATGATCGTCGCCGCCCGGGACCGGGTGGCCTCCGCCGCGTTCTACCGGCACGTCCTGGAGGCGGCGCAGGCGCCGTCCTGGGGGCCGTTCACCAACGTCGCCCTCGACGGCGGCGTCCTCGTCCAGTTCGCCGACCTGCCCACCGACACCTACCCGCAGATCCAGCCCCAGCACTACGCGTTCCTCGTCGACGACGCGCTGTTCGACCGCGCGTACGCCAGGCTCGTCGAGGCGGGCGCCGAGCACTGGGCCGACCCGCAGCGCACCCGCCCCGGCGAGATCAACCACGGGCACGGCGGGCGCGGGGTGTACTTCCTCGACCCGGCCGGTCACTTCCTCGAGATGATCACCCAACCGTATGTGTGACGTCGCCGCGGCCCGGCGCTGGCTCGACGCCGCCCGGCCCGATCCCGACCGTGCCCCGGACTGGATGGTGCCGTTGCTGCGCGGGCTGGAGCACGCCGGGCCGCGGGACATCAGCACGAACGACCTGCCCGCCGACCACGTCGGACCACGGCAGTCGGCCGTGCTGGTGCTGCTCGGGCAGGGCCCCGACGGCCCGGAGGTCGTGCTCCAGCGGCGGGCCCGACGGCTGCGCCACCACTCCGGCGAGATCTCCTTCCCCGGGGGCCGCGCGGACCCTGGCGACACCGATCCCGCGGCCACCGCGCTGCGGGAGGCGACCGAGGAGACCGGGCTGGACCCGTCCGGTGTGGACGTCGTCGCGACGCTGCCGCGGCTGATCCTGCTGACCGGGTTCCACGTGACCGCGGTGCTGGGGCACTGGCGGACGCCGACCCGGCTGCACGCGGTCGACCCGGCCGAGACCGAGGCGGTCCTGCACGTGCCGCTGGCGGTGCTCGCCGACCCGGCGCACCGGTTCCGGCTCCGGGCCGGGGGCGGGGCCTGGCGGGGCCCCGGATTCCGGATGGGCGAGGACGTGGTGTGGGGGTTCACCGCCGAGGTGCTCGACGCGGTGCTGCGCCTGGGTGGGTGGGAGCGGCCGTGGCCGCCCGGTCCGGAGCTGGAGTGGGAGTCGTTGTGAGCACCAGCAGCGGCGCGGCCACCAGGTCCAGTGCCGCAGCCGTCCGGACCGGAGCGATCGGCCCGGCCGCCGCGAATGCGGTGCCGCCCAGCAGCGGGCCGAGGGTCGCTCCGGCGTTCAGCGACGCGGTGGCGACGGCGCCGCCGAGGGTCGGTGCCTCGCGGGCGGCCGTCAGCGCCCGGGCGATCAGCGTCGACCCGACCGCGAAACCCAGCGCGCCCAGCAGCCCGACCAGGACGAGCACCGCCACCGGGTGCGTGGAAACGAGCGCGAGCGCGGCCCAGGCCACCGGCAGCGCGCCGCCCGCGCCGAGCAGCAGCGGGCGGGCGCGGGTGTCGGCGAACCTGCCCGCGATGCCCACCCCTGCGGCGGCGCCGGACCCGAACAGCAGCAGCCCGACGGGCACCGCCGGTGGGCCGCCCGCCTCGGCCAGCAGCGGCGCCAGGTAGGTGTACGCGGCGAACGTCGAGCCGTTCACCAGCGCACCGAGCGCCAGCGCCCCGATGACCGCGCCCCGGCGCAGGACCGTCAGTTCGGCGCGCAGGCCCGGCACGGGTGCCCGCCCGCCGTCGCCGGTGGGGACACCGGCGACGACCCCGGCCAGCGCGACGGCGGCCATCGCCGCGACCACCCAGAACGTCGCACGCCAGCCGAACGCCTGTCCCACCAGTGCCCCGGCCGGGACACCGGCGACGAGAGCGACGGTCGTGCCGGACAGCAGGGGGTCAGCGCCCCGGCGACGTGCGCGGCGACGAAGGCGGCCAGGAACCCGCACAGCGCGAGCCGCGGCGGCAGCCGGCGTGCGGCGAGCGCTGTGAGCGGGGCGCCGAGGACCATCCCCATGGCGAACGCCGAGGTCAGGGACCCGGCGGCGAGCGGGGTGACGCCGAGGTCGGCGGCGATGTCCGGGACGAGCCCGGCGAGCATGAACTCCGAGGTGGCCAGCGCGGTGACGGCGCAGGCGAGGACGACGAGCAGCACGGTGGAACTCCGTGGGTGACGAATCGGGGACGGACATCGGTCCGGCCGCGTCACCGGGTGCGGGCAGGGGAGGTCGCCGCCACCGGTGGGACCGGTGGCTACCGCGTGTTCGACTCCGGACTGCCCACGGCCGTCACCGTAGCCGTCGCGCTCCCCCAGCGCCCACCGTTCCCCCTTCCGCGGCGGTTCACCAGCTGATGCGGTCGAACAGCTCCCGCAGCCGCGCCGCCCGCGCCGGGCGTCCGTGCCCCACCCACGCGATCCGCCCCAGCAGGTGCTCGCGGAACGCCGGGTGCCCGGCCCGGTTCTGCGCGTCGGGCCCGGTGCGGGCGGCGTTGTGCAGGATCGCGCGCAGCTCGTCGTGGTCGCGCCGCGAGGCGGCCGGGGCGTCGCTGTTGACGACCAGGCCCACGACGCGCTGCCGGTGGTGCGCGGGCATGATCCGGGTCTTGTCCGGGCGGACGCGGAAGCCCTCCTCCGCGGCGATCGCCGCCACCCGCTGCGTCAGACCGTGCACCGGGGGCCTGTGCAACGAACGGTGGTTCCGGCCCGACACGCCGGACCTCAGCGTCCGGCGGGATGGGCACTGTGAGTGATGACATCAGACCCTATGGGCTCTGCTGAGAACGAGACGGGTTCGGGTCGGCGGTTCTCGCCCGAGCAGGCCGCCGCAGCGGCGATGGTGGCCGACGCCCGAGCGCGGGGGCTGGAACTGACCGGCCCGGACGGCTTGTTGAAGCTGTTCAC
>NZ_VRMC01000103.1:0-19568 GCF_008369905.1 Pseudonocardia sp. EV170527-09 | reverse complement strand
GTCGGCCATCCCCGCCGGCCCCTCGGCCCGGTAGCGGTCGGACCACTTCTTGGCGGTCCGCGCGGAGACCATGAACATTGTCGCGGCCGCGGTGTGGGTCCAGCCGTGCTCGACGACGAGTTGAGCGAGCCGCAGCCGGGCGCGCGGGGTCAGAGCGGCGTTAGCGTGGGACACGAAGGCCTCCGGTGGGTGAAGCGGTTCCTAGACAGCTCCACTTCACAACCGGAGGCCTTCGTCTGTCAGCCAGACTCACCGCCCCCGGACGGGACAACCTCCCTGGACATCACAGCTAGGATCACGCCGCGGCGGCATCCCGTTCGCCGCAGCGGACGGGCAGGATCGGGTGGTACGACGCCGGCCGAGGGAGGGACGCATGGCCCCGGAACCGGTCCGGTTGCACCAGGTCACCCGCTGGCCGATCTGGTCCATCCCGGGTCGGCTGCTCGGCCCGGTCCTCGCCGTGGAGCTGCTGGCGGTCTGCCTGGTCCTCGCCGGGCTGCTGCACCCGCCCCGGCTCGACCGTCCGACGCTGGTGCTGCTCGTCACCCTGACCGTGGCCGGGATCCTGCACACCGAGGTCGTGGCCGGCATCGAGCGCGTCCGGCGCTACACCGCCGAGACCCACCACGTGAACCTGACCTCGGTCTGGACCGTCGCCTCGGCCCTGCTGCTGCCACCGGTCCTGGGTGCGTTCGTGGTGGTGGTCGTCTACACCCACCTCTACGTCCGGGTGCTGCGGCCGGTGCCGCCCCCGGACCGCAGGCCGGTCTACCGCGAGGTCTACAGCACCGCGACGGTGATCCTCTCCGTGCACGCCGCGGCCGGGGTGCTCGCCGCGACCCGGCCCGGTGAGCTCTACGGCAGCCTGCCCGACGTCGTCGCGCTGCTGCTCGCGCTGCTGACCTACACCGTCGTCAGCACCTGCCTGGTGCTCGGTGTGGTCGCGGTGGCCAGCCCGGACACCCGGGTGGTGCGGATCCTGTTCGGCGGCGACGAGCTCACCCTGGAGCTCGCGACCCTCTGCCTGGGGGCGCTCACGGCGGGGGCGCTGGCTGCGAGCGGCCCGTTCGTCGCGCTGCTCGCGGTGCCGCCCATCCTCGCGCTGCACCGCACGATCCTGGTCCGCAAGCTGCGCGAACGCGCCGACACCGACTCCAAGACCGGGCTGCTCAACCACGCGGCCTGGCACCTGCGCGGCACCCACGAGCTGACCATCGCCGAACGCGAACGGCGGCCGGCGGCGCTGCTGATCCTCGATCTGGACCACTTCAAGGAGATCAACGACACCCACGGCCACCTCTACGGTGACCAGGTCCTCGCCGCCACCGCCCGGGTGCTGCGCGAGGTGCTGCGCGACCACGACCTCGTCGGCCGGTTCGGCGGGGAGGAGTTCGTCGTGCTGCTCCCCCGGCTGTCCGGGCACGACGGGCGCGAGGAGGTCCGGCAGATCGCCGAGCGCCTGCGCAGGCGGATCGCGGGCGAGTCCGACCCGGTGGCGCAGGTGGACGGGGTCCCCGCCCAGCGGCTGCCCGCACCGCCCCCGGACGCCCCCGAGACCGACGGCCGTCCGTCCCGGACCGGGATCACCGTCTCGATCGGCGGGGCGCTGTTCCCCGACGACGGCCACGCCCTGACCGGTCTGCTCGAGGTCGCGGACTCCGCCCTCTACGCCGCCAAGCGTGCCGGGCGCGACGCCGTGCGGATCGGGCGGCACACCTTCCCGGCCGAGCCCGAGCACGCCTGACCCCTCCCGTCCTGCCGCCACCGCGGCACCGGGGCCCCACCGCCGGGGCTCAGTGGCCGGGGACGCTCCCGTCGCGTCCGATCCGGACCTGGTCGCGTCCGGCACGCTTGGCGGCGTAGAGGGCATGGTCGGCGACCTGCAGCAGGTCGTCGAGGGACTCGCCGTCGCCGCCGGTCACCGCGACCCCGACCGACACCGACAGGTCGCGGATGGTGATGCCGCCGCCCGGGGCGTCGACGTGCACCGTCAGCGACCGGATGGTCCGCCGGATGCGCTCGGCCGCGCCGTGGGCGAGCGCGCACCCCTCCGGCCCCACCGGCAGCCCGGCGAGGAGGACGACGAACTCCTCCCCGCCGAAGCGCCCGACCGGGTCGACCTCGCGAACCTGGGCCTTCAGCGTCGCGGCGACGGCGGTGAGCACCTCGTCGCCGGCGAGGTGGCCGTAGCCGTCGTTGACGGCCTTGAAATGGTCCAGATCGAGGATCAGCACCGCGACGGCACCGCGCTGGCACCGCGCTGGCGCCGGGCCCGGGTGAGCGCCCGGTGCGCCCGGCCCCGCCACGCGACCGCGGTGAGCAGGTTGGTCTTGGCGTCGGTGTTCGCCCGCTCCTCCAGCTGCCGGATCAGCACCGCCCGGTGCAGCACCAGCAGCGGCGGGAGGACCAGCAGCGCGAGCAGCACATGGCGCTGCACCGCGAGCGCGGCCAGCACCGCCAGGCAGAGCGTCGCGCCCTCGAGCACGTGGTCGTCCCAGTCCCCCATCAGACGTCGCCAGTCGGGACGATGTGGCGAGGTCAGGGCCAGAGCGGTCGCGACGAGGACCTGGTTGACCAGCCCGTAGACCGCCATGGCCAGCAGCAGCGACAGGTAGCCGACCACCTGGCTCGCACCGCCGAGCCCCGCCGCCGCGGTGAGCGAGTCGGACGAGACGATGACCGAGGCGGCCATTGCGGCGAGCACGACGGTCGCGGTGGTGTAGACGTGCCGGTACAGCTTCGCCCCGGCCGGGCGCCAGACCCGCCACCACAGGTGGCCGTAGACCGCGACGACCACCAGGCCCGCCACCCCCGGCGGCAGCAGCAACGCGGCCGCGAAGGTCCAGACCGTCGACAGGTCGAAGTAGGTGACCTGCGCTCCGCGTCGGCGCACCCGGTCGATACCGGATGCCATCTCGGTGTGCAGCGCGCCGAGTGCGGCGAGACCGAGGGCGCCCAGCGCCAGCATGCCGGTGGCGCGGTCCCACGGCAGCCGCACCACGTCGGTCACGACGAGCACCACCGCGGTGAGCTCCACCGGCACCAGCACGGCGAGCACCCGGGCCGGCAGCCCGCGCGAGGGCCAGCGGGGCCGTTCGGCGTCCTCACCCCGGATCGCGGTCACCGATGCCTGCCCGAACGGAGTGGGCCGATCGTCTCGTCGCGACCGCCGAGGCCGAGCACGCGCAGCGCGCGGACGTCCCCGCGGACGTCGCGGACCGAGAAGGCGTCACGCGCGACGGCAGGGCCGGCGGGAGCATGGACGCGACGCTCGTCGTCCCGCGTCCCGGAGCCTCCGCGCTCGGCCATCGGCGTGAGGTCCCTTCGGAGTCCGTGGGTGGCCCGTGCCGGGATCCGGCACCCGCCCTGGACGGGGCCCCACGACCTCGGCATCGTCGTCGGGCGGAGACGCAGCCGAGCGTAGGTACAGCCCGCCCGCTCGGCGTCCTGGATCACCCGTCCGAAGCCGGGCGGCGCAACGACGGCGGCGAACGGCGTACGAGCGGAGGCGCTGGTCCACCGCGTGCACCGCCGTCCACGGCAAACGGTCGACGGCAAGCGGTCGACGACCGTTGCGCAACGGTCGGCGGTGGAGTCAGAGCAGGTCCGCGACGTGGGCGGTCTCGTTCACCGTCGCGACCTTGCGCATCCCGTCGCGTGCGCACACCACCCGTGAGACGCCGACGTAGTCCAGGGGGAACGGCAGGTCCCGTCCGATCCCCAGGACCTCGGCGAGGTAGGCGTTGACCACGCCCGCGTGGGCGACGACGACCACCGTCGCCCGGCCCGGGTGTGCCGCGACGACGTCCTCGACCCCGGCACGCACCCGGGCCCGGAACGCGGCGCCGTCGACGTGGTCGGGCAGGTGCCCGGCCCGCATCCGCGCCCATGCCGCCGGGTCGGCCTGCGCCATCCGGGCGACCGGGACGTAGAGCGAGCGTTCCGCGTCGTACTCGCGCAGGTCGGACCGGGTGTGCGGAGTGAGGCCGCGCTCGCGCGCGAGCGGCTCCGCGGTCTGGACCGCCCGGAGCATCGTGCTGGTGTACAGCGCGTCGACCGGGGTGCCGGCCAGCGCGTCGACCAGCCGGGCGGCCTGCTCCCGGCCCTGCGGCGCGAGGCCCGGGTCGGCGTGCGTGCCGTCGTCGTGCTCGACGGCCTCGGGCAGCGCGTGCCGGACGAGCAGCAGGTGCACCCGCTCAGCCCGGGACGTGCGCGTCGTGTCCGGCGGCCCGCAGCGCCGCGCGCAGGGCCTCGGCGTGCCCGTCCTGCTCGGTGCCGTCGACGGTGGCGGCCGCGTTCGCGAAGTCGAAGGCCCGCATGTCCCACGCCGGGAACACGTGGACGTGCAGGTGGGGCACCTCGAACCCGGCGACCAGCAGACCCACCCGGGGCGGCGACCAGATCTCCCGCACCGCGAGCCCGACGGTCCGGGCCACCCCGGTGAGGTGGGCGACGAGGCCGGCGTCGGCGTCGACCCACTGGTCGATCTCCGCGCGCGGCACGACGAGGGTGTGCCCCGGGCCGAGCGGGTTGATCGACAGGAACCCCACGCACTGCTCGTCGGCCCAGACGAACCGGCCCGGGATCTCGCCGCTGATGATCTTCGTGAAGACGGTGGCCACGGATCCGGACCCTAGTGGCCCGCGGCGCGGGGTGAGGAACGGCGGGCGCGGGGCCCCCGGCCGCCCTAGGATTCCGGACATGCCCCGCACCATCGCCCGCAGTGACCGCGTCGACCGGGACGAGCTGCTCGAGTTCGTCCGTCCCCGGCACCACATGGTGCTGATGACCACCCGTTCCGACGGCGGTGTGCAGGCCTCCCCGGTCACCGGCGGCGTCGACGACGAGGGGCGCATCGTGATCTCCACCTACCCCGAGCGCGCCAAGTCGGCCAACGTCGCGAAGGCCGGCAGGGCCACGGTCGTCGTGCTGAGCGAGGAGTTCGACGGCGCCTGGGTGCAGGTCGAGGGCGACGCCGAGCTCATCACGCTGCCCGACGCGCTCGAGCCGCTGGTCGACTACTTCCGCGCCGTCTCCGGCGAGCACCCGGACTGGGACGAGTACCGCCGGGCCATGGCCGACCAGGGGAAGGCCCTGATCCGCATCACCCCGACCCGGTGGAGCCCTATCGCCACCGGCGGCTTCCCCGCCCGGCTCGCCGACTCCTGACCGCCCCTGGGACGATCGACCGCCCCCGTCCGCAGCAGCTGCGGACGTGACGGTGATGTGGCGTGGGCCGCCGGCGGCCCCGTCCACCATGCGGCAACGGAGCCCGCCCTACACAGTGTGAGCGTGCCAGCGGCCTGCGGCCGGGGGTACGCGACGAGAGGACACAGACCATGCAGGCCTGGCCCGGGCACGCCTATCCGCTGGGTGCCAGCTACGACGGCACCGGCACCAACTTCGCACTGTTCTCCGAGGTCGCCGACGCCGTGGAGCTGTGCCTGTTCTCCCCCGACCCGGGCGCGCCCGGCGGACTCGCCGAGACCCGGGTCCCGCTGACCGAGGTCGACGGCTTCGTCTGGCACGGCTACCTGCCCGGCATCGAGCCCGGCCAGCGCTACGGCTACCGCGTGCACGGTCCCTACGACCCGGCCCAGGGTCTGCGGTGCAACCCGAACAAGCTGGTCATCGACCCCTACGCCAAGGCCCTCGACGGCCCGGTCGACTGGGACGAGGCCGTGTTCGGCTACAACTTCGGCGACCCGGACTCGCGCAACGACACCGACTCCGCGCCGCACGTGCCGAAGTCGGTCGTCGTCAACCCGTTCTTCGACTGGGGCTCGGACCGCCCGCCGAAGATCCCCTACAACGAGACCGTCGTCTACGAGGCGCACGTCAAGGGACTGACGATCCAGCACCCGGACGTCGAGGAGGAGCTGCGCGGCACCTACTCCGGTGTGGCGCACCCGGCGATGATCGAGCACTACAAGCGGCTCGGGATCACCGCCGTCGAGCTCATGCCGGTGCACGAGTTCGTGCAGGACCACCACCTCACCGAGAAGGGCCTGTCGAACTACTGGGGCTACAACACCATCGGCTTCCTGGCCCCGCACCACGCGTACTCGTCGGGCTCGATCCGGTCCGGCGCCCAGGTCGCGGAGTTCAAGGCGATGGTGCGCGACCTGCACGACGCCGGCATCGAGGTCATCCTCGACGTGGTCTACAACCACACCGCCGAGGGCTCGGACATGGGCCCGACGCTGTCCATGCGCGGCATCGACAACCACGCCTACTACCGGCTGGTCGACGACGACCCCCGCTACTACATGGACTACACGGGCACCGGGAACTCCCTCAACGTCCGCAACCCGCACACCCTGCAGCTGATCATGGACTCGCTGCGGTACTGGGTGACCGAGATGCACGTCGACGGCTTCCGCTTCGACCTGGCCTCCACCCTGGCCCGCGAGTTCTACGACGTCGACCGGCTGTCGACCTTCTTCGACCTCGTCCAGCAGGACCCGGTGATCTCGCAGGTCAAGCTGATCGCCGAGCCGTGGGACGTCGGCCCCGGCGGCTACCAGGTCGGCAACTTCCCCCCGCTGTGGACCGAGTGGAACGGCAAGTACCGCGACACCGTGCGCGACTTCTGGCGCGGTGAGGCGGGCACCCTGGGCGAGTTCGCGTCCCGGATCACCGGCAGCTCGGACCTCTACCAGGCCGACGGCCGCCGCCCGTTCGCCTCGATCAACTTCGTGACCGCGCACGACGGGTTCACCCTGGCCGACCTCGTCTCGTACAACGAGAAGCACAACGAGGCCAACGGCGAGGGCGGCAACGACGGCGAGAGCCACAACCGGTCCTGGAACTGCGGCGTCGAGGGTCCCACCGACGACGAGACCATCGTCGAGCTGCGGGCCCGCCAGCAGCGCAACTTCCTGGCGACGCTGCTGCTGTCCCAGGGCACCCCGATGCTGCTGCACGGCGACGAGGCCGGACGCACCCAGGGCGGCAACAACAACGTCTACTGCCAGGACAACGAGATCGCCTGGCAGGACTGGGAGCTCGCGGGCAAGCACGACGAGCTGACCACCTTCACCGCCGGCGTCGCCGCGCTGCGGCACGCCCACCCGGTGTTCCGCCGGCGTCGGTTCTTCGCCGGCCGCCCGATCGGCCGGTCCTCCACCAGCGAGGACGTCGCCGACATCGGCTGGTTCACCCCCGCCGGGCGGGAGATGACCGAGGAGGACTGGGACAACGACCTGGGCCGCTCGGTGGTCGTGTTCCTCAACGGCAGCCAGATCGCCGACGTCGACCAGCGCGGCCAGCGGATCGTCGACGACTCGTTCCTGCTGTGCTTCAACTCCTTCTGGGAGGACATCGACACCACGCTCCCGCCCACCGAGTTCGGGCAGGCGTGGGAGATCGTCGTCGACACCCACTCGGGCGAGGTGCACCCGCCGAACGCCAACGGCGTCACGGGGACCGACCTCGACCCGGTGTCCGCGGGCTCGGTGCTGACCCTGCCCGCCCGTTCCCTGCTCGTCCTGCGATCGAAGGGCTGAGGCGTGACCCGCCTTCCGGGATCGACCTACCGGCTGCAGCTCTCGGCGGAGCAGACCTTCGCCGACGCCGCCGCGCTGACCGGCTACCTGGACCGGCTGGGGGTCGGGGCGCTCTACGCCTCACCCCTGCTGGAGTCCACGGCCGGGTCCACCCACGGCTACGACGTGACCGACCCGACCCGGGTGTCGGGTGAGCGCGGCGGCGAGCAGGGGCTGCGGTCACTGCTCGCGACGCTGCGCGAACACGGCCTGACGATGCTGATCGACATCGTGCCCAACCACGTCGGCGTCGCGAAGCCCGCCGAGAACCCGTGGTGGTGGGACGTGCTCACGCACGGACCGTCCTCGCGCTGGGCCCGGCACTTCGACGTCGACTGGGGCGCCGGGCCGATCCTGCTCCCTGTGCTGGACGCCGACGAGGAGAAGGCCCTGGCGGAGCTGTCGGTCCTCGACGGGGAGCTGCGCTACTACGAGCACCGCTTCCCGCTCGCGCCCGGCACCGGCGAGGGCACCCCGCAGGAGGTGCACGACCGCCAGCACTACCGGCTCGTGTCCTGGCGCCGCGGCGCCGCGGAGCTGACCTACCGGCGGTTCTTCGACGTCAGCGACCTCGCCGCGGTCCGGGTCGAGGACCCGGAGGTCTTCGCCGACACCCACCGCACCGTCCTCGACATCGTGCGCTCCGACGACACCGTCGTCGGGCTGCGGGTGGACCACCCCGACGGCCTGTCCGACCCGGGCGGCTACGCCCGCCGGCTGCGCGCCGAGCTCGGCCCCGGCAAATGGCTGCTGGTGGAGAAGATCCTGGGCGTCGGCGAGGAGCTGCCGATCTCCTGGCCGGTCGACGGCACCACCGGCTACGAGGCGCTGCGCGAGGTCTGCGGGGTGCTCGTCGACCCCGACGGCGCCGGGCTGCTCACCCAGTTCGCCGCCGAGCACACCGGGGAGAAGCGCTCCGCGCACGCCGTCGAGGACGACGGCCGCCACCTCGTCGTGCGGGAGATCCTGGTCGCGGAGGTGCGCCGGATCGCCGACGCCTTCCGCGCGGGCCCCGGCGCCGACTCCGGCACCACCGGGCTCGACCTCGCCGACGTCGCCGCCGAGGACCTGCACGACGCGGTCGCCGAGCTGCTGTGCGGGTTCCCGGTGTACCGCTCCTACCTCACCCCCGAGATCGCCGAGGGCCGGGCGGCCGCCGACACCGCGGTCACGGTGGCCCGCACCCGTCGTCCCGACCTGGCCGCGGTGCTGGGTGCGCTGCACGCCGGGCTGGTCCACGAGCCGGGGTCGGAGTACGCGACCCGGCTGCAGCAGACCTCGGGGATGGTCACAGCCAAGGGTGTCGAGGACACCGCCTTCTACCGGTACAACCGGTTCGTCGCGCTGAACGAGGTCGGCGGCGACCCGGCGCGGTTCGGGGTGACACCCGAGGAGTTCCACGCCGGGCTCGCCCGCCGCGAAGCGGGACGCTCGCGCACCATGACCTCGCTGTCCACGCACGACACCAAGCGGTCGGAGGACGTGCGGGCCCGGCTGGCCGTGCTGTCCGAGCGCCCGGCGGACTGGGCGGCGCGGGTCCGTGAGTGGTCGGTGCGCCACCCGCTGCCCGACCGGTCGCTGGAGCTGTTGGCCTGGCAGTCGCTGGTCGGGGCGTGGCCGATCCCGGCCGAGCGGCTCGCCGGCTACCTCGGCAAGGCCTCCAAGGAGGCCAAGCTGGTGACCTCGCACATCGACGCCGTCGCCGAGGTCGACGAGGCGATCGCGGCCTGGCCGGAGCAGGTTCTCGCCGACGCCGAGCTCGTCGCCGAGATCGAGGCGTTCGTCGCGGAGATCGCCGAGCCCGGCTGGTCGAACTCGCTGGCCCAGAAGCTGCTGCAGATGGCCGGCCCGGGTGTGCCCGACGTCTACCAGGGCACCGAGCTGTTCGAGTACTCGCTGGTCGACCCGGACAACCGGCGCCCGGTCGACTGGGACGCCCGCCGGGCGCTCCTGGAGCGTCTCGACGCCGGCGAGCAGCCACCGGTCGACGCGACCGGTGCCGCGAAGCTGCTGGTCACCTCGGCGACGGCGCGGCTGCGGCGGTTCCGCCCGGAGCTGTTCAGCGGGTACGGCCGGGTCGACGCCCAGGGCACGGCGGCGGAGCACGCCGTCGCGTTCTCCCGTGGCGGGGGCGCGCTCGTCGCCGTCGCGACCCGGCTGCCCGAGGGCCTGGCCGCCCGCGGCGGCTGGGACGACACCCGGCTGCCGCTGCCCGGCGGGTTCGACGACTGGCACGACATGATCGCGAACCGGCCGGTGGACGGACCGGCGCCCGCGCTGGCCGACCTGCTCTCGCGCTACCCGGTCGCGCTGCTGGTCCGCCCGGCCTGACCCGCGGCCACCGTGCCCCGGCCGCCGTCGGCGACCGGGGCACGCGTGTGTCCGGGACTCAGGGCTCGTCGACGAGGTGCACCGCGGCCTCCTCGGCCGAGGCGCCCGCACCGTCGATGCCGGCGTCGCCCGCCACCAGGTCCTTCTCCCCACCGTCGCTGCCGTCGAAGCTCGCGGCGTCGATGGTGAGGCGCCCGGCGCGGCGGTCGCCGACCTCGTCGTCGGCGAGCAGCTCGCCGTCGGTGCCCGGGGCGTCGCCGAGCAGCCCACCGGTGGCGTCGTCGACGTCGGAGAAGTCCTCGCGGGAGTCCGGGTCGCCGACCACACCGGCGGCGCGGGCGTCGTCGCGGTCCTCCGCGTCGGCGGTCGCGTCGATCTCGGCGGCCCAGGTGTCGGGCTCCTCGTCGGCGAGGCGCTCGTCGAGGGTCTCGTCGTCACGGTCGTTCCAGGGCCGCTCGGGCGGCGAGTACCCCTCGTCGAGCACGTCGGCCACGCCGCCGTACTCCAGGGTGTCCTCGGGCTGGAGCTGCGCGTCCTGGTCGAGGTCGTCGCCTCCGTCGGGGTCGCTCATCAGGGCAGCCTAGCGGCGCGTGACCCGGACCACCCCCCGCCGGGCGCGCGCCGACCCCACCGGGTGCGGAAGGATCGGCCCCCGTGACGGAGTTCGCCGTATGGGCCCCCGACAGGAACCGCGTCAGCGTGCTGGTGGGTGAGCGGCGCATCCCGCTCGATCCCGCCCCGGGAGGCTGGTGGCGCGTCGAGGCGCCCGACCACGGGCACGGGACCGACTACGCGTTCCTGCTCGACGACGACGCCACACCGCTGCCCGACCCCCGGTCCGCCTGGCAGCCGAAGGGGGTGCACGAGCGCTCCCGCGTCTACGAGCACGACGCGTTCTGGTGGACCGACGAGAACTGGACGGGCCGCGCGCTGGCCGGGTCGGTGCTCTACGAGTGCCACATCGGCACCTTCACCGACGGCGGGACGTTCGACTCCGCGATCGACCGGCTCGACCACCTGGTCTCGCTCGGGATCGACCTGGTCGAGGTGCTGCCGGTCAACGCCGTCGACGGGCCGGTGAACTGGGGCTACGACGGCGTCGGCTGGTACGCCGTCACCGAGAACTACGGCGGGCCGGACGCGTTCAAACGCTTCGTCGACGCCTGCCACGCCCGCGGTCTGGGCGTGGTCCTCGACGTCGTCTACAACCACCTCGGCCCGTCCGGGGCCTACCTGGACCGGTTCGGCCCGTACTTCGCCGGCTCCAACATCTGGGGCCCGTCGCTGAACCTCGACGGGGCGGGCTCCGACGAGGTCCGCCGCTACATGATCGAGAACGCGCTGATGTGGCTGCGCGACTTCCACGTCGACGGGCTGCGGATCGACGCCGTACACGCGCTGCGCGACACCCGGGCCCAGCACGTGCTGGAGCAGCTCGCCGTCGAGGTGACCGCGCTGGAGGCGCACGTCGGCCGCCCGCTGTCGCTGATCGCCGAGTCCGACCTGAACGACCCCCGGATGATCACCGCCCGGGAGGGCGGCGGGTACGGCCTCGACGCCCAGTGGGCCGACGACGTCCACCACTGCCTGCACACGGTGCTCACCGGCGAGAGCCAGGGCTACTACGGCGACTTCGCCGAAGCGGGCCTGGACGGGCTCGCACACGTGCTCACCCGCGGGTTCCTGCACGAGGGCACCTGGTCGTCGTTCCGCAGGCGCAGCCACGGCGCCCCGATCGACACCGCCCGGATCCCCGGCTCGCGGCTGGTCACCTACCTGCAGAACCACGACCAGATCGGCAACCGCGCCACCGGCGACCGGCTCACCCACACGCTGTCGCCCGGCCTGCTGGCCTGCGGGGCGGCGCTGCTGTTCACCTCCGGGTTCACCCCGATGCTGTTCATGGGCGAGGAGTGGGGCGCGCGGACGCCGTGGCAGTTCTTCTCCCGCTTCGGCGACCCGGCCCTGCAGAAGGCCGTCCGCGACGGCCGGCGCGCCGAGTTCGCCGACCACGGCTGGGACGACGCCGCCGAGGTGCCCGACCCGAACGCCGAGTCGACCTTCATCGACTCCCGGCTGGACTGGTCCGAGCCCGAGCAGGAGCCGCACGCGACCCTGCTGCGGATGCACCGCGAGCTCATCGCACTGCGCCGGGCCTGGCCGGAGCTGTCCGACCCGTGGCTGGACCGGATCGGCGTCGACGTCCACGAGCAGGCGCGCACCCTCGTCGTCGTCCGCGGGCGGATGCGGGTGGTGGTCAACCTCGGGCCGGAGCCGGTGACGCTGTCGCTCGGATCGGAGATCACCCGCATCCTGCTCGCCTCCGAGCCGACGACCAGTGACGGCTCCTCGTTCACCGTTCCGGCCGAGGCCTTCGCCATCTGCCGCGTGGCGGAGTAGCGAGCCCCTGTCGCGTCACCCGTACGAGTACTGCCGTTCACCTGTTCGCCGGACACGTGACACGGCCGGGCCACACGAGACTGCGAGGGTCTGCGAGGTCGCCGACGGTGCGGCCCCGCGTTCGCCCTGCGACAGACGTGAGGTCACGTGACGTCCACTCCCACCCGGTCCGCCCCGGCGTCGACGGCGCCGGGTACGAACCCGCACCCCCCGTCACGGCGACGGCGGCGCTTCACCGCCCGGGACCGGCACGACTTCTGGGTGTTCCTCGCCCTGGTGCTGCCCAACGCGGCGCTGATCGTCGTCTTCGCCTACCGGCCGGTGATCGAGAACGTCCGGTACTCGTTGCTGAACTGGACCCTCGGGTCGCCGTCGGCGACGTTCGTGGGGCTGGGCAACTACGTCACGTTCCTGACCTCGCCGTCGTCGGCGGGGATCCTCTGGACGACGCTGGTGTTCACCGTCGTGACCGTCGGCGGGTCCATGGTGCTGGGCCTGCTGATCGCGCTGGCGCTCAACCGGCGGGTGCCGGGCACCGGTGTCGCGCGGGCCGCGGTGTTCTCCCCGTACGTCCTGTCCGGGGTCGGGGTCGGGCTGGTGTGGCTGTTCGTGTTCGACCCGTCGATCGGGGTGCTCGGCGCGGTGGTCCGGGCCTTCGGCGGGACCGCGCCGGACTTCTTCAACGACCCGTCGATGTCGCTGGCGATGATCTGCATCGTCTACGTCTGGAAGAACATGGGCTACGCCGCCGTGATCTACCTGGCGGGCCTGCAGCCGATCCCGAAGGACCTGCTGGAGGCCGCCGCACTGGACGGGGCCTCGTCGACGCGGACGTTCTTCCGGGTGGTGCTGCCCCTGCTCTCGCCGGTGACGTTCTTCCTGGTCGTCACCAGCGCGCTGAACTCCCTGCAGGCCTTCGACCTGATCCGGATCATGACCCCGCTCGGCCAGGGGACGACGACGCTGATCTACGAGGCCTACCTGCAGGCGTTCGGGGCCAGCAACCGGGCCGGTTACTCGGCGGCGGTGTCGACGGTCCTGTTCGTGGTGCTGGTGGTCTTCACGCTGGTCCAGCTGCGGTGGATGGAGCGGCGGGTGCACTACGCATGACCACCACCGCCGTGAAGCCCCGGTCTTCGCGCGCCCTGTCGCCGCGGGCCCTGTTCGAGGTCGTGACCAGCGCCTACGTGCCGCTGCTGGTGGCCGTGCTCGTCGTGCTGTTCCCGCTGCTGTGGATGACGCTGTCGTCGTTCAAGCCGCTGACCGAGATCATCACCCAGACCCCGGCGCTGCTGCCGGCCGCGCCGACGACGGAGAACTACGCCACCGTCGCCGAGCGCCTGCCGTTCGGCCGGGTGTTCCTGAACTCGGTGCTGGTCACCGTGGTCGGTGCCGTGCTCAAGGTGGCGCTGGCCGTGTTCACCGCCTACGGGCTGGTGTTCGTCCGGTTCCCGTTCAAGAACTGGATCTTCGCCGGGCTGCTGGTGACGCTGATGGTGCCGCCGCAGGTGGCCCTGCTGCCGAACTACACGCTCATCACCGCGCTCGGCGGCGCGGACACGTACTGGGGCATCATCCTGCCCGGTCTCGGGACCGCGTTCGGCACGTTCCTGCTGCGCCAGCACTTCCGCACGCTGCCACCGAGCCTGCTGGAGGCCGCGGAGCTCGACGGGGCCGGGCACTGGCGCCGGCTCACCCGGGTCGTCCTGCCGGTGTCCGCACCGACCGTCGCCACCGTCGCACTGATCACGATCGTCTACGAGTGGAACGACTACCTCTGGCCGCTGGTCATCATCTCCAGGCCGGAGATGATGACGCTGCCCGTCGGGCTCACCCTGCTGGCCAACGTGGACAACCGGGCCGCGGCCTACGGCCAGCTCATGGCCGGGTCGGTCGCGGTGATCGTGCCGGTCCTGATCGTCTTCATCGCCCTCCAGCGCCACATCATCGCCGGGCTGACCCAGGGTGCGGTCAAGGACTGAGACCGTCCCCCCGCTCCTCCTCCCCTCCCCCGAAAGGACGCCAGCTGCCATGCACCTCGACCGTCGCGGATTCCTGAAGTTCGCCGGCATCACCGGCGCCGCCGCGGCACTGGCCGCCTGCGGTGGCCCCTCCACCAGTGGCGGCGGGCCCGCCGACGCCCCGGAGGTCGACTACTCCGGTGTGCAGCCGGCGAAGGAGATCACCTGGTGGACGAACAACCCGGGCAGCTCGGAGAAGGTGTCCCGCCAGATCATCGACGCCTACCAGCGGGCCAACCCGGGCACGAAGGTCAACCTCGTGACCGCGGGCGCGAACTACGAGGAGATCGCCCAGCGCTTCCAGACCGCGCAGGCCGGCGGCGGCTCCCAGCTGCCCGACCTCGTCGTGCTCTCCGACGTCTGGTGGTTCCGCTACTACATGCAGCGCTCCATCGTGCCGATGGACCCGCTGATCGCCGCGACCGGCATCGACACCGCCGACTACCGGCAGCAGCTGATCGAGGACTACCGCTACGACGGCAAGCTCTGGGCACTGCCCTGGGCGCGTTCGACGCCGATCTTCTACTACAACAAGGCGCACTGGCAGAAGGCCGGCCTGCCCGACCGCGCGCCCGCGACCTGGGCCGAGATGGCCGAGTGGGGGCCGAGGCTGCAGGCCGCGGGCACCGGCGCGCAGAAGGCGTACCAGCTCCCCGCCCTAGCCGACTACGCCGGCTGGTCGTTCCAGAACAACCTCTGGGGCGAGGGCGGTGCGTGGTCGAACGAGTGGGACGTCACCTGTGACTCCCCCGAGGCCGTCCGGGCGATCTCGGCCCTGCAGAACGCGGTGACCTCGGGCTGGGCGGGCGTCGCCGCGACCGACGGCACCACCGACCTGGGTGCCGGGGCGGTGTCGGCGACGGTCGGCTCGACCGGTTCGCTGGTCACCGTGCTCGACGCCGCGCAGTTCGACGTGGGCGCCGGGTTCCTGCCCGCGGGCCCGGTCCCCGGCCCGGTGTGTCCGACGGGTGGCGCGGGCATCGGCATCCCGGCCGCGATCCCGCCGGAGCGTCAGCTCGCCGCGGCGGCCTTCGCGAAGTTCCTGACCAGCCCGGAGAACACGGTGCTGTTCTCCCAGGCCACCGGCTACCTGCCGATCCGCACCTCGGCGAACACCGGGCCGCTGCTCGCCCAGACCCCGCTGCGCAAGGTCGCGATCGACCAGCTCGACCGGACCCGCACCCAGGACCGGGCGCGCGCGTTCTTCCCGGGTGCCGACCAGGAGATCGCGCGGACCTGTGCCAACATCCTCAACCAGCGGGCCGACGTGCAGAGCGAGCTCACCACCCTCAAGGGCACGCTGACCCGGATCTTCGACACCGACGTGAAGCCCAACATCTGACGGCGGGACGCTGACATGGCAACGGTCACCTACGACTCGGCGACGCGGATCTACCCCGGGTCGGACACCCCCGCCGTCGACGGACTGGACCTGGAGATCGCCGACGGCGAGTTCCTCGTGCTCGTCGGGCCGTCCGGCTGCGGGAAGTCGACGTCGCTGCGGATGCTCGCGGGCCTGGAGGACGTCGACGCCGGCGCCATCCGGATCGGCGACCGCGACGTCACCGACGTCCGGCCCAAGGACCGCGACATCGCGATGGTGTTCCAGAACTACGCGCTCTACCCGCACATGACGGTCGCCGCGAACATGGGCTTCGCGCTGACCAACGCAGGCCGGCCGCGCGACGAGATCGCCCGCCGCGTCGCCGAGGCGGCGAAGATCCTCGACCTGGAGGGACTCCTGGACCGCAAGCCGCGTGCCCTGTCGGGCGGGCAGCGTCAGCGGGTCGCGATGGGCCGCGCGATCGTGCGCGAGCCCGCCGTGTTCTGCATGGACGAGCCGCTGTCCAACCTGGACGCGAAGCTGCGGGTGTCCACCCGGACCCAGATCGCCTCGCTGCAGCGGCGACTGGGTGTCACCACCGTCTACGTCACCCACGACCAGGTGGAGGCGATGACGATGGGCGACCGCGTCGCGGTGCTGTCGGGCGGGGTGCTGCAGCAGTGCGCCGCCCCGCGCGAGCTGTACGAGCGCCCGGTGAACGCCTTCGTCGCCGGGTTCGTGGGGTCACCGGCGATGAACCTGGTGACGGTACCGACCGGCACCGACGGGTCGGTGTCCCTGGGCGGGGTGCGGATCCCGGTGCCCGGCGGGTCGTCGGACACGGTCACGGTCGGCATCCGGCCGGAGGACCTGCGCCCGGCCGGGGCCGGGGACGGGCTGGAGGTGACCGTCGACGTCGTCGAGGAGCTGGGGGCCGACGCCTACGTCTACGGCACCCTCACCGAGGCCGCGGGACACGACGGCGCCGGGACGACGCTGGTGGCCCGGGTCGACGCCCGCACCCCGCCGGAGCGCGGGACCCGCCTGCGTCTGGTCCCCGGCCCGGACCGCACCCACCTGTTCGACGGCGGCACCGGCGCCCGCCTGGGCTGACCCGGCCCGGGCAGTCGCCCGCTCCCGCGCAGTGATCCGCAGCTCGCGCGGTGGTCCGCTCGGCGCGCGTGTCCGGACGCGCGCGCGGCGCGGATCACCGCGCGGATCGACGATCACCGGCGCGCCGGGTGGCCGACGCCGGGCCGGCGGACGGCCGGCGGAGACAGCTCCGGACGCACCGCGGCCCCGCACCCGTGACGGGTGCGGGGCCGCGGTCCGTGTGCGGTCGGCTCAGATGAGGCCGAGCTTGGCGACGGTGTCGCGCTCCTCGACCAGCTCCGCGACGCTCGCGTCGATCTTCCCGCGGGAGAACTCGTCGATCTCCAGGCCCTGGACGATCTTCCATGCGCCGTTCTCGGAGGTGACCGGGAACGAGGAGATGATGCCCTCGGGGACGCCGTAGGAGCCGTCCGACGGGATCGCGGCGGAGGTCCAGTCGCCGGCCGGGGTGCCGTTGACCCAGTCGTACACGTGGTCGATGGCGGCGTTCGCGGCCGACGCGGCCGAGGACGCGCCCCGGGCCTCGATGATCGCGGCGCCGCGCTTGGCGACGGTCGGGATGAAGTCGTTCTCCAGCCACTCCCGCTCGACCTGCTCGGCGGCGATCTTGCCGCCGACCTCGGCGTGGAAGAGGTCGGGGTACTGGGTGGCCGAGTGGTTGCCCCAGATGGTCAGCTTGCTGATCTCGTCGAGGCCGACGCCGAGCTTCTTCGACAGCTGCGCCAGCGCGCGGTTGTGGTCGAGGCGGGTCATCGCGGTGAACCGCTCGGCCGGGACGTCCGGCGCCGCGGCCTGGGCGATCAGGGCGTTGGTGTTGGCCGGGTTGCCGACGACCAGGACGCGCACGTCGTCCGCGGCACCGGCGTTGATCGCCTTGCCCTGCGGGCCGAAGATGCCGCCGTTGGCCTCGAGCAGGTCGCCGCGCTCCATGCCCTTGCTGCGGGGACGGGCACCGACGAGCAGCGCGACGTTGGTGCCGGAGAACGCGGCGTTCGCGTCGTCGAAGATGTTGATGCCGCGCAGCAGCGGGAAGGCGCAGTCGTCGAGCTCCATCGCGGTGCCCTCGGCGGCCTTCACGGCCTGCGGGATCTCCAGCAGGTTCAGCGTGACCGGGGTGTCGGACCCCAGCAGCTGCCCGGAGGCGATCCGGAAGAGCAGCGCGTAACCGATCTGGCCAGCGGCTCCGGTGACGGTAACGGTAACGGTAACGGGGGTAGCAGACACGCCCCGGACCCTAGCCCTGATCGCGCCTGCGTACCGCGACGGGGAGCACACCCACCGCCATGCGTGGCACGAACCACACCGCCGGTAGCGTGCGGGCGATGCGTGACGTCCCGGTGACCGGTCGTGCACCGGCGCCGGATCTGGCCCGCGGCGCGGCGCTGCTGCTGATCGCCGTCGCGAACGCGCACACCTTCGTCACCCACCGGGGCATCGGGGTGCGCACCTATCCGCTCGACCCGTCCGGCGTCGACGCCTGGCTCGCCGCGGCGCAGCTGACCCTGGTCGACGGCCGGGCCTACCCGCTGTTCGCGCTGCTGTTCGGCTACGGCATCGCCGGGCTCGCCCGCCGCGCGGCCCGCGCCGGTGCCGGGCCCGACCAGGTGCTGGCCCTGGTCCGGCGCCGGGGTGGGGCGCTGTTCGCCGTCGGCGCCGCGCACGCGGTGCTGCTGTGGCACGGGGACTTCGTCGCCGCCTACGGGCTGATCGCCGTGGTGCTCGCGCCGGTGCTGGTCCGGGGGTCGACCGCGGTGCTGGTGCTCACCGGGGTGGCCGCGACGACGCTGCTGGCGGTGCTCTACGCCCCCGTCGCGCTGACCCGGTCCGACGCGGCGTCGGCGTCGCCGTCGCTGGTCGCACCGGACGTGGTGTCCGCGGCGGTGGAGCGCTTCGGCGAGTGGCTGTTCGGCAACCTGCTGATCAGCGCGGTCGGGCTGGCGGGGGCCGCGGTCGCGGGGGTCCTCGTCGCCCGGGCCGGCTGGCTCGACGACCCGGCCCGGCACCGTCGCGCGCTGCGCCGGGTCGCCGTCCTGGGGATCGGGGCCGGGGTCGTGGGCGGCCTGCCGCTGGGGCTGGTCGCCGCGGGGGCGTGGACGCCGTCGGAGCCGGTCGCGCTCGTGGTCGGGGTGCTGCACGCGGTGACCGGCTACGCCGCGGGCGCCGGGTACGCGGCGCTGGCCGGGCTGGTCGTCGCGCGACGGACACGGTCCGCCGGAGCGGCGCCGGACGGTCCGGGGGCCGTGTACCGGTCCCCGGGCGACGCAGGACCGGTGCCGGGCGGGTAGGCGGCCCGCGCGCTGGTCGCGCTGGGGCGGCGCTCGCTGAGCGGGTACCTGGCGCAGTCGGTGGCGTTCGTGGCCCTGTTCCCGGCCTGGACGCTCGGGCTCGGCGCGGGCCTGCCTCTGTGGGCGGCGACGCTGTGCGGGGCCGGGGTGTGGCTGGTGACCGTCGTCGTCGCCGTGGTCGCCGGGCGCCGAGGCCACCGCGGCCCGGCCGAGGTGCTGCTGCGCCGGCTGACCTACGGCCGCGCCCCGGCTCCCGCACACCGCCCCGCCGGACCATGATCGCCGGGAGTGGAGCGCCGGACGCACCCCGCTGCGCTCTGCACTCCACTCCCGGCGATCATCGTGCGGCGCGGCCGGGCCCGCGGGCGGGTGGCGGTCTAGGTGTGATGTCCAGGGAGGTTGGTCAGCCTGGTGACTGGTGGCTGGCCGCCGATGGCGGAGTGAGCGCGGTGGTGATTGTAGAAGTGCAGCCAGCCGGGTAGGGCGTCGTTGCGTTGGCGGGTCGACTCATAGAGTCGGGCGTAGGCCCAGCCGTCGGCCAGGGTCC
>NZ_VRMC01000102.1:0-19640 GCF_008369905.1 Pseudonocardia sp. EV170527-09 | reverse complement strand
AGCGCGGCCCGGCACCGGTGGCGCGCGATGGGCTGCTGGAGGAGCAGATGCGCGACTACCAGCAGGCCGCCGACCTCGCGGGCACGCTGCACGAGCTCCCGAGCTGCCTGCGCTCGGCGGTGGTGCACGTCCTGACCGCGGCCCGGGTCGAGCTGTCCAACGGCCGCCCCCTACCGATCGAGGTCCGCCGCGCAGTCACCCACCTCCAGCAGGCACTGACCGAGATCCACGACCCTCCCCGCCAACACCCCACAGCGTGCGCCCGGTTCGCCGCCGGCACTACCAGCGCGTCAGCGCCCTCCTCATCCGGCTCCTGGACCGACACCACGGCCAGAGCATCGTCGTCATCGCCCACGGCGAGACCATCACCGCCGCCGCGGCCACGACCGGGACGTGGTGGGCGAGGTAGTCGGCGATACCTGTTCCTGAACCTGCCCACCAGCGCCCGCGCCGACATCGCCTTCGCCGCGCACAACGCCGCACTCACCATCTGGGAAGAGCAACCACTGTCCTGGACCCGCCACGACGCCGGGACCCGCTGGGCCCTCACCTCCCACAACGACACCGCCCACCTCACCTATCCTCCTCAACTGCGACAGGCACACACGACAGCACCAGAAGCGACGACAGAACGAGAATCTGTCAGCTAAGCTAGAGCAATGTCAGATGTCGTTGATTCCCCACACTCTACGGATGTGACCGTCAACCGGGATGGTCGGGTGTTGATCCCGAAGCAGGTCCGCCAAGAGCTAGGGCTCGATGCCGGAGCGACCCTGGTGCTCTCGGTGGAGGACGGCCGGGTGATCCTGGAGAGCCGCGACCAGCTGATCGCCCGGATCCGCCGCGAGGTCACCGACGCATGGCAAGGCGACACCGACCAGTCCGCGGCCGACGAGCTCATCTCCCAACGGCGCGCCGAAGCCGCCGCCGAGGACGCCGAATGAGCAGCAGTCGGGAGCAGTCCGGCGAGGACACCCCCGACCTGGAAGGGGTAGAGCAGCGCGCCGGCACGGGGGCGGCGGTGCTCGACGCGTCCGCGGTGCTGGCCTGGCTACGTGACGAGCCCGGAGCCAAGACGGTGGACACCTACTTGTCCGGGGACCGCCGCACCACCGCGAACGGCGTCGTGATCAGCGCAGTGAACCTGTCCGAGGTCCACCAGAAACTGGCCCAGCACGGCGTCGACGCCGACCGCACCCTCCGCCAGCTACTCGCACTCGGACTACAGGTCGAACCCTTCGGCACCCTCGACGCGAGCGCAGCGGCCCGGCTGTGGCCCCTGACCCGCAGCGCCGGCCTGTCCCTCGGCGACCGGGCCTGCCTGGCCCTGGCCCGGCGCCTCGACCTGCCCGCCGTCACCGCCGACACCGCCTGGACCACCCTCGACGTCGGCGTCACCGTTATACCCATCCGCTAGACCTAGACCTGCCATCGACGCGACCGTGAGGTCGGCGCGCCGCGCGACCGGCACGAGCCACCCCGGCCCGGCGAGAGCGAGGTCGCGGGTCGCCGGCAGCGTCGACGGCTCGGTGAGGACGCGATCGCGGAGCACTTCGCCGCGGGCCGTATCCACCTCGACGGGGAGCAGGTCACCGACCTGGACGCCCCGGCGCCGAGGGGCACCCGGCCGGTGCTCCACTGAGCCGTCCGCCCCAGATACCTCCCGAGACGGCCGTCGTCGTCAGCGGGTGTGTTGAGCGGTGGGTCGGCTCTCATAAATTTCCGGGCTCTGATCTCGCGCCGTGCCGACAGATGTTCCCCCTTCTCATACATTCCGCTCCCTCACGCATGTCGGGTAGGATCGACGTCGCACTAGAATGCTGTAGACCGTAGGAGACATATCGTGGCCCGCATTGAGCATATTAGACTGGTGGACGACCTCGACGGCAGCAGCGCGGATGAGACCGTCGAATTCGTGGCGGACAACGTCGCGTACGAGATCGACCTGAGTCAGGACCACGCCGCCGCGCTCCGCGATGCACTCACGCCCTACATCACCGCAGCTCGGCGCGCGCCCAGTGGCGCTGCCCGGCCGCGTCGCGCCCGGTCGTCGTCAACCTCGACGTCGACTGAACGGCGTCAGCACAGCAATGCGATCCGTTCATGGGCACGCCAGAACGGATACCCGATCGCCGAGCGGGGCCGTATCCCGGCCGAAATCGTCGAGGCATACGAGAAGAACGCCGGCTCGGGCCCCGCTCCGTCACCACGCGCCACATCGGCGACGGCCGCACCGCAGTTCCAGGAAGCCGGATGACTCCGGAACCCCGGCCCACTCTGCCTGCCCCCGCACCGTGCTCGTCGACGAGCAGCCGATTCGGGTGCTGACCGAGCCGGTACTGCTCGACGACCTCGCGTCCGGGGACTGGTTCATCGGGCCCTCCGGGGAGCTCTACGAGGTGAGCCGCCCAGCGACCGCACACCCGAACGGCTGGACCGAGACCACGAACCTGTCGATGCCGGTCCGGACCGAGCAGACGCTGCTGGCCGAGTACGGCGGCTACGAGCCCGGCACCGGTCCTCGGGACGGGTTCTTCTCCTTCCCCGGCCAGGAGGTGCTGGTCGAGCGGGTCCTGGAGTTGGCGGCAGCCCCGCAGCAGGGGCCGCTCGACGACCACGGCACGTCGGTGCTCGCAGCGCTGACCGACCGCTGGGTCGCCGATGACGCTGGCCTGCAGTCCGAGGCCGGCTCGCAGTGAGCACCGCGGCGGCGGCGCGAAGGTAGCCCCTGCACTACCGCGCCCGGGCCCGGCGCTCGCCTACGTTGCCGGACGTGCGGATCGTGACGGCCTGGCAGGCCCTGGACCAGCAGCCGCTGCAGTTCCTCGCGACATCGTGGCCGTGGCGCTCGCTGGTGTTCTTGCTGACCGGGGCGCTGCTCGGGGCCGGGCTGGCGGTGTGGTCGGGATCGGCACGTCCGGGCTCGTGCTCGGCGGACCATGGGTCGCGGCGGCGACGGCCGTGCTGCTCGTTGCCGTGGTGTGTGTGGCCGGGCAGCCCCTGGCGGCGCTGGAGCGGGCCCGGCTGCACCTGGTCGACACCGTCCCGGTGGCGACTCCCCCACGACCATCGCGCCGGCTGTGGTCGGGGTCGCGGTGGCGCGCATCGGTGACCTGGCGCGAGATCGGGTTCGTGCTCCTTGCAGGCACCGTGCTGGCGGCACTGGATGCCTGCGTCCTTGGTGTCTCCCTCGTTCTGCCGGTGCTGCTGTTCCTCTCCCCCGTCGACGACCCCACCGCGTGGCCGCTGGTCGCGCTCGGCGTGCTTCTGCTCGTTGCGACCCCGTGGACGGTCACCGCGTGGGCCGGCGCGCGCCACCCTGACCCGCACTGTGCTCGGGCCGCGCGGCGCCGAGCTGGGCCCCGGCCTCGCCGACGTCGCCACCCGCCGGCTGCTGGGGGCCTTCGCCACCGAGCGCGCCCGCCTCGAGCGGGACCTGCACGACGGCGCACAGCAGCGCCTGGTCGCGCTCGGCGTGACACTCGACCTCGCCCGCCTCGACGCCGCCGACGACTCGACCTGCGCAGCACGGCTCGACACCGCGCGCGCCGAGCTGACACTCGCGCTCGCCGAGCTTCGTGACCTGGTCCGAGGCCTCGACCCCGCCACCCTGGCCGACGGCGGACTTCCCGCAGCCATCGAGGAGCGGGCACGGCGCAGCCCTGTCCCGGTCGACGTCGACCTCTCGATCCCGGAGGACCTGCCCTCCGCCATCGCCGCGACCGCCTATCTCGTGTTCACCGAGGCCCTGGCCAACCTCATCCGGCACAGCGATGCGGCCACAGCGGCGATCCGCGGAACCCGGCACGCCGACCAGCTGGTCCTCGAAGTCCGAGACGACGGACGCGGCGGCGCCGACCCGACCGCAGGGACCGGGCTGAGCGGGCTCGCGGAGCGCGTCGCTCTCTCCGGCGGCCGGCTGCGGCTGTCCAGCCCGACCCGTGGACCGACCCTGCTACGGGTCGAGCTGCCCGTCACGTGACCCACTGGTCCGTTGGAGCGTGGATGAGCCAGGGGAGGCAATGAGCACCATCCCTATCTCTCACAGACTAGATGGTCTACCCTGTTTCGTATCAACGAATGGATGGGGTCGGATGAGGGTTGGAACTCGCCGCCGCCGTGCTCCGGTAGGTGTGGTTGCCGGCGCTGTCGCGCTCGTCGTGGCCCTGCTTCCCGCCGAAGAGTCCACGGCTGCTGTGACACGAACCGTGACGATCGGCGTCGACCGGGCCCCAATCGCCGCCGCCTCGGCTGACCAGGCAGCGATCCTGCTGGGCGGTCTCGAAGTCCCTGATCCGCTCGCTCTGGACTCCGGTGGTCGTGTCACCAGCGCGCGCCAATGGGAGCAGCAGCGCCGCCCCGAGCTGCTCAAGGCCTTCCAGGAGAACGTCTACGGCACTTCGCTGCTCGCACCGACGAAGACGACGTACTCCGAGGACAGCGGCGGGAGCGGCGGAGGATCGACCAAGAAGGTCACGATCATGGTGACCGGGCCCGAGGGGAAGGCGAGCTTCACGCTGCGGCTGTTCACCCCGTCGTCGGGCAAGCCGAGGGGGACGTTCCTGCTGATCGACCACCGGGGTTCGGTGGGAGACGACCCGGGTTCGGGGGGCTACGCCCCGGTCTCGACGATCACCGGCGGGGGCTACGCTCTCGCCGCGCTCAACGCCGAGGAAGTCGCCCCCGACGACGCGGGCTCCTACCGCACCGGTGTGATCAACGCGTTCTACCCCGCAGGACAGGATCTCCCGGCCGACGCGGGCCGGACGATCAGCGCGTGGGCGTGGGGCGCCAGCCGGGCGATGGACTACCTGCAGACCGACGCCGCCACCAGCACAGGCATCGACCCGAGCAAGGTCGCGGTGATCGGCCATTCGCGTGGTGGGAAGGCCGCGTTGTGGGCCGGGGCCCAGGACCCGCGGTTCCCGGTGGTCATCTCCAACAACTCCGGATCCACCGGCGCGAAGCTCGCCCGCCGCGATTCGGCCGGTGAGTCGATCGCGGCGATCAACGCCCAGTTCCCGCACTGGTTCCCAGAGACCTACAAGCGTTTCGCCGGCAACGCCGACGCCCTGCCGGTCGATCAGAACGAGCTGCTCGCGCTGATCGCGCCGGGTCGGGCCGTGGTCGCCTCGGCCGCTGACGACGGCAACGCCGACCCCCAGGGCGAGTTCCTGTCCTACCTCGGTGCTGCCCCGGTCTACGAGCTCTACGGCCTGGGGGAGACCGGCCTGCCGTCCGCGAGCTGGCCGCCGGCCACGGGGAAGGGCTTCCGCGGCCCGGGGATGAGCTACCACCTGCGATCCGGGGGACACGGCCTTGAAGACGCCGACTGGCAGATCTACCTCGGCAGCGACCTGTTCGCGCGTTGATCGGCTGCGCGCATCGCAGCCGCAGCGGAGGCCGACGGGGGACCGTCGAGTCCCCGGACAACATCGTCGCCGCCCCGTTCGGCGGACTGATCGTGTCCACCGACGGAGAGACGGCGACAACCACCTCGCCGGCGTCGCCGCCCGCCCCATCACCCGCAGTGAGATGGGCTCAGAGGTCACCGGCTCCACCTTCTTTCCCGCCGGGCGGGCGCTGTTCGCCGGGGTTCAGCAGCCCGGGCACCCTGTTTGCAATTACTGGACCGTGGTGAGGCTAATGAGGAATCGGATCTGGTGGACTCTGCGTTGCGTTCCTCTGGGGACCGCCGTTCCTCGCCCCCCTGGCTTGTATGGCAGGGCGTGCGGTTCTCCAGCATCCCATCCCCGACAGAAGAACCCGTCGCAGCGGCCCGCGATCCTGATCGATGGTCAGCCTGCGGCCTGTACGATCAGATGTCGGGACCGTACACGCTGCGGAGCATCGACCGCGCTCCGTCCTCTCATAGGAGGGCTTGCCCCACAGCGCATGTGAGACAGCTCGTCATCGGGCGTCGAGCGCTTTTCACATGTAAGGAACACGGCCTTGCTTGCTGCATCATGAGATCTTCACGTCGCTCACGTGGATCGCTACGGTATCAATAACACGATCGCGAGCACCTAGGAGTGCAGGCGTCTTCTGAGCTCCCATCCCCACGGTCTCGTCGTTGCCATCGTCCCCTATACGGATAGCAGGTCAGATGAGCACTCAATACTTCGACACGGTCGTCATCGGAGCAGGTCACAACGCGCTAGTTTGCGCTGCTTATCTAGCCAGATCTGGACAGAAGGTTGCTATCGTCGAACGGCGATCCACCGTGGGTGGTGCATGCGTCTCAGAGGAGCTGGTGGACGGCTACCAGTTCTCGACCGCGAGCCTTGTGACGTCGCTCTTCCAGCAGTCGATCATTGAGGATCTCGATCTCGCAAGCCATGGGCTATCAATTTTACCCCGCGCCCCCTCGGTCACATCGCTGCTACCCGACGGATCACATCTAATGCTGGGTCGAGATCTGGTTTCAGATGCTGCGGAGATCGCAAAGTTCTCACGTCGCGACGCCAGGCGATACGCCGAGTACGGCGATACGATGCACCGACTGTGGGGTGAGGTGAAGTCGCTGTTCACAGGTCCTTCGCGGGAACCCGTGGCATCGAACCCGGAGCAGCTCCGAAGTATCCTGCATCGCGCCGTCAACATGCCGGACTCTGATCTACGGAATCTGTTCTCGGTAATGTTCGATAGCGCCCGTAACCATCTCGACTCCTGGTTCGAGTCAGAGGCGGTAAAAGCTCCGCTCGCTATCGATGGCATCACGGGAGTCGCCGCAGGGCCCTCCGCGCCGGGTACAGCCTATCTGATGCTATATCACCAGGCCGGGTCAACCGAGCAAGGAAGGCCAGCATGGGGGCATGTCCGTGGGGGAATGGGCGGGCTCACGACAGCATTGCGACACTCGGCCGAGTCTTGTGGAGCGACCGTCCTAACCGGGGCCCTGGTTACCGAGATCGTGGTCGACGACGGGAAGGCGGCCGGGATCCGCCTCGAGGATGGCACGATCGTCCGCGCTCACAGTGTGGTCTCTGGAGCCGACCCCCGGCGTACAGTCTCTCTCCTGACGGATGAATCGGGACTGCCGTCCGCATACCGGCACGCAGTCGCCCAGCTCGACTTCCGCGGCATCGCAGCGAAGCTTCATCTGGCACTCGATCGCCTCCCGCCCATCAGAGGGTTCTCGCAGGAAGAGGCGATAGCAGAGCCTTATCGTGGAACTCTCCTGATCGCACCGACCCTTGACTACCTTGACGCCGCTTACGAGGACGCTCGGGCTGGACGGCCATCGAGCAGTCCCCACATCGAGTGCACGACACCCACGGTCCTGGACCCGAGCCTCGCGCCGCCCGGCAAGCACCTGATGAGCATGTACATCCAGTACACGCCCTACGACCTTGCCGAGGGAAGCTGGAGCGATACGGGGCCGGACTTCGCGGATACGGTGCTGAAGGTCGTCGAGGACCACCTTCCCGGACTCACCGCCTCTGTCACCGATCGCGTCTTCCTCGCTCCTCCGGACTTGGAGCGCTCACTTGGGCTAACCGGCGGAAACCTGTACCACTCGACCATGTCTCCGGCAGATCTATTCTTCTCTCGGCCCGTTCATGGATATGCGGACTACACAACACCAATTCGAAACCTCTATCTCTGCGGTTCCGGAACCCGCCCCGGAGGTGGGGTATTTGGCGTGCCCGGCCGCAATGCAGCGAAGCTCCTCATCGATTCGTCGTCAGCATGATCTCCTGCGTGCGAGAGAGGACATGGAGTGAACAAGAGCCACAGTTCGGAACTCGACCACGGCCTGATCGAGCCGATCTCGGTTCCAACGAATCACAGAATCCCCGACCCATGGACCGGGACGGCGACACCTGGCGAATACGACCGCTACTTCCGGCTCGCTCGAGACGATATGGATCTCGCAGAGTGGACGAGAAGCTGCCTCGATCTCAACGCGCGCATCACCGACGACCTCGAATTCACCAGCCTTGACGAGAACGACAAGCGGGCAATACTGATCGGCCTCGTCACAGTGCAGAGCATTACAATGAGCCGGTGGCTCACGACGCTTTCGAGACAGCCGATACCGAGTGAAAGAGAGCACGCATGACGAGGCCGACACTCACCGATCGGCAACGTCGAGCTATCCAGCACTGGAAACTCGGCCACCACGCGTTTCATCTGTACCTCCTAGCAATGAACACTGATCTCCCACAAGCTCAAGAGCACTTGAGAAGTCGACGGTGGAACGATCTAGTGACCACCTTTCGCCGGCTCACGGTGCTGTATGACGCAGCCACGGCGAGCATGAAGTATGCGGCGGATTTCGACCCCAGAGAATACGAGACGTTGATCCGGCCATCTATGTCGCCGCCGTTCTTGAGTCCCGGCTTCTCCGGAGAACAGAACGACGACCACGCGGTGATGCTCGACCTTATGCGGCAGACACGCGTAGCAGTCAAGGACGTGCTGCGGCGCCCAGGACAGGAGCCCGTTCCGCAGGAGGTCCGCGACGCGGCACAGCACCTGTGGGCCGCACAGTCCCGGAACCGTCGCCATCATATGCTCGTCTGCGAAAAGTTCGTCCCAGATGGCGGATCGCTACTAAAGGACTATTTCGCATCGAACTCGCCGAAAGAAGGCGGGTCAGGGTCAGATCCCGAGCAACCCGAAGGAGCTTCATGATTACTGTAATCGAGAGGTGGCACCTCCGGCCCGAGGTTGCCGACCGCGGGCTGGAAATAATGCAGGAGATGGACGACCTCGTCGGTCCGCCCGCGCATGCTGACCCCGGTTGGTCTGGCCACGCGCAATTCTTCCGAAGCCACGATGCCAGCAACGAGTTTCTCATGATCTATCCCTGGCGCAGCATCGAGGATCATCTGCAGCTGCGGGAGAGCGAGGAGCCGCTATTGGCCAACTTCTACGGGGAGTACTGTTCCGCGAGCCGCGAGATCTCGTACTATGATGAGCTCGCCGTCGAGGTCGATCACGATGATCATGGCCACTGATCCGGAGGACCCGCGGGCTCGGCCGATCGCCCTCGTGACTGGAGCTGGCAAAGGGATCGGCCGCGCCATCGCGGAGCGGTTGGCCAGAGACGGAGCGGAGACTGTCATCAACTTCGCTCGAGATGAGGAGGCCGCGGCCGGCACGGTAGCTGCGCTCCGCGCCGAGGGCTGTCGAGCGATGGCGATACAGGCTGACGTTACCGACACCGCTGAGGTCGACGACCTCTTCACACGCATCTCCACTGAGTTCGGTGCCGCTCCGTCCATCGTCGTGAACAACGTTGGCGAGTTCAGCCTGAGCGCGGTCCGCGACACCAGCGACGACCGGTGGCGGCGGCTGATCGACAGCAACCTCAACTCTGCGTTCTTCGTCTCCCGTCGGGCGCTGCCCGGCATGCGCCAGGCCGGCCAGGGAAGAATCGTCTTCATCGGACTATCTCCGGCTCTTGAGGTCCGTGGTGCACCGAACATCCCTGCCTACGCCGTCGCGAAGACCGGTGTCACTGTGCTGACACGTTGCTTAGCTGCAGAAGAAGCACCGTTCGGAATCACCGTGAACTGCGTGGCGCCCGGGCTGATCGACAACGGTTTCCTGCCGCCCGAGCAAGCGGAGTGGATGAAGGCCCGTGTCCCCGCTGGGCGTCTAGGTACGCCGGAGGAAGTTGCGGATGCGGTCGCTTACGTGATCTCCGAGCGGGCCGGATACGTCTCCGGCGCAACGCTGAGTGTGTCCGGCGGCTGGGAGTGGGACAACCGGCCGGTGTCTCACGACCAGGCCGTCCAGGACCTTTTCGAGGACGACGCGGCCCATGTCTGAGCAACGCACCTTCCACGACTGGACGCCCGATGAGTACGAGAGGAATGGCCGCCTCGCGCTCGCCGAGATCCGGACGTTGATCGCTGGTGTACGTTCCCGTCCAGTGTCGTCCGACGCTAGCGCCGACGAAGTGCGGGATGTCTTGTCACGTGAGATCCCCGTCGACGGGGAACCGTTCGAGTTGGTCTTGCAGGACACGATGGAGTCTGTCGTTCCGCAGCTCACGCACTGGCATCATCCGTCGTTCCACGGCTACTTCAGCAACTCGTCGTCAGGTCCCGGGGTCGTTGCAGACCTGGTCACCTCGGCCCTGAACGTCAACAGCATGCTGTGGTCGTCGAGCCCAGCTGCCTCCGCGGTGGAGGAGATCGTGCTTGAGTGGATAGCGGCGATGGTCGGCTATCCACTCGACGCTGAGGGGGTGCTGGTGAACGGCGCCTCTCTCGGTACGCTCTATGCCTTGGCTGCAGCACGGGAAGCCCTCGACGACCTCAGCATCCGCACGCAAGGTATGGCGGGTCGTACCGACCTACCAGCGCTGAGGATCTACACAACGGCTCAGACTCACAGCTCGATCGAGAAGGCGGCCGTCACCCTTGGCATCGGGCTGGACAACGTCGTGCGGGTCGCACACGACGAGTCTCTCGCCATGATGCCTGAGGCGCTCGACGAGGCGCTGCGCACCGACCAGCGGGCAGGCCGTCGTCCGCTGGCGGTCGTTGCGACGGATGGCACCACACCCACCGCGATCTCGGACCCTGTCCCGGCGGTCGCCGATGTCTGCAGGCAGCACGGGGTATGGCTGCACGTAGACGCCGCATACGGCGGATTGTGGCGGTTGGTGCCGCGGCTACAGGATTCGCTGCCCTCGCTCGCTGCGGCCGATTCACTGGTCGTCAACCCGCATAAGACCCTGTTCGTCCCTATGGAATGCGGTGTCTTGCTGTGCCGCCGCCGAGATGCCCTCGCCCGGGCGTTCCGGGTTGTCCCGGACTACCTAGCCACCGACGCCGGCGATGGATCGGTCGACTACATGGACCGGTCCCTCCAGCTGGGCCGATCGTTCCGCGCCCTGAAGCTGTGGTGGGTCATCCGGTGCTTCGGCCGCACTGGTCTCGTGGCCGGCCTGAGCCAGCTCGATCAGATCGCCACCCGCCTGCGCGCCGCCGTGGACGCCCACCCGGATTGGACACGAACCAGCTCCTCCCCCCTGCCGCTCGTTTGCCTCCGCTACACCCCCGAAGCCGGCATCGGGCTCGAATCGCCGACGCGGGAAGCCCACCGCGCAGTTCTTGACGAACTTAACCTGCGGATCCTGCGGGATGCGAACCGTTCGGGGTCAACCTATCTGTCGAAGACAACGTTGGACGATGGCGTCAGCCTCCGCGTGTCGATCGGCAATATCCAGACGGAGGATTCGGACATCGACAAGCTCTGGGGCCTGCTAAATTCCTACGCCGAGAAGGCGGCATCCGAACGTTCAGGCCCACTAGAGTGACGTGTTAGCTAGCACCAAAGAATCGAAGAAGGGATCGAACTTGCCCTCGCGCAGATTTGTCGTGGACGAGTCCATTTTCGACAGCTTCCCCGGAATGCAGATCGTGGTCGCCACCGTTACCGAGATGAAGAACTCGGGCAACAACGACGCTAGTCGAGAGCGGCTCGAGTCAGCATGGACGGCGGCACACAAGCTGTCCGACGAGTACCCCAACTCGCAAAGTGTTCCTCGGATAGGACTGTGGCGTACAGCTCTACGCGATGCCGGTATCAATCCCAAGAAGTACCCGGTGTCGATCGAGGCGATGGTGCGGCGAGCCTTCAAAACCTCCGCCCCTCTCGTGATCAATCCACTGACTGACCTGATCCACAGCGTGTCACTCGACCACCTGGTGCCCGTTGGTGGTTTCGATCTGGGTCGACTCCGGGGCGACTTTCGCCTTGCCCGCACACGGGGTGAAGAGACCTTCCGCGAGCTGGGTACAGAGGGCGACGCGATCCAGGTCGAGGCGGGCGAGATCGCCTATCTCGACGATGAGGGCGTCCAGACCCGGCAGTTCGTGTGGCGCCAGGCCGGAGCTTCACTGATCGTCGAGGACACCACGGATGCGGTCATCGTGGCTGAGGTCCTGGCTGAGGTCGGTTCGGATGTGGCTGAGCAGGTCTCCGACGACCTGAAGGATCGCATCGAAACCGTGCTGGAACGTCCGGTCGACACCGCCGTGCTGGACGGACGGAAGTTGTCGTGCGAGCTCCCCGCCCAGTAGCGGAACCGGCTACCGTCGGAGATCAGACGGAGCCCATTCTGATGATCCCCGGGCCTTGCGCACTGCACCCTAACGACCGGGGGAGACTCGCCGAGCAGACCCGGGCGCACTACGGTGAGGACTGGTCCGCCTTCTATTCGGGATTCCTCGACAAGGTGGGCGCTCTGCTCGACGCACACAGCGCCTACCTTCTGCCGGGGAGCGGCTCTGCGGGGCTCGAGGCAGCGATCCGGAACCAGTTCGCGCCGGGGCAAACGGTCGTGGTCCCGGACACGGGTTTCTTCGGTGCCCGGCTCGCTGAGATCGCTACCGCCCTCGGCCTGCGGGTGCGGGTCGTCGAACAATCTCTCGGACAACCCGTAGACGTCGACCAGTTGGACCAGCACTTGTCCGGGGCAGATGGTCTCGCTTGTGTACACGTCGAATCGACCACCGGAATCCGGCACCCTATCCGGGAGATGGCTCAGCGTGCACGGGCCCGCGGCCTGGTTGTGGTCGTGGATGGCGTGGCCTCGGCCGGCAGCGAAGTTGTGCAGCTGCGGGCGGCCGGGATCGACGCGTTCGTCAGTGCATCGCAGAAGGGTCTCGGCGGCCCACCCGGGCTGGCTGTGGTCGCCTTCGACGACCTCGGAGCTGAGCGTGCCGCACGCGCACATCCCCGGTCGTGGTACTTCGACCTGGGGCGGTGGGCGCGATCCAGGGCCGAGGACATCTGGGAACCTCACCCTGTGACGATGCCGACGGCGGTGGTCCGTGCCCTGGCTGAGTCCGTCGGCCGTATCACGGCCACCGGGATCGAAAGTTGGGTCGACGGTCGGCGTCGACTCGCCGCGCAGCTTCGTGGCGGACTGAGTGGCCTCGGTTTCGAGACGTTCGCGCCCGAGAACGCCGCCGCCAACATGATCACCGTAGTGGCCGGTTCCGGCGCCAGGGAGCTCGTCGCTCGCGCGGCGCGCGGGGGCATTATGGTGGCCGGTGGGCTCGAACCACTGTCTTCCGCCGCCCGGATCGGGTTGGTCGGAGCCACGGCTAATTCTGAGCATGTGACGGCGTTACTCGATACGCTATCTGCCAGTCGGTAGCCCAGTCGTGCAGGATCCTCTATGGCCGCGGGGAGGGGACTGGCGACCACGGCTTGGGTGAGGACAACACGAGCGACGTCGCCGGTTTCCCGAGTTCGTTGAGCTGGTCGATGAGTGGTTCCAGTGAGCCGAGGTCTTCAGCGACTACCCGGAGGAAGTGGTCCTCGCCTCCGGTGACCCGATGGTCCTCGATGATCGTTGGCTCGTTCCGCGCCAACCGGACCACGTTCAGGGACTGAGCACGGCCTGACGTTGTCACGACGATGAACGCCTGGGTGGGGAAGCCGACCGCCGTTGGGTCGACACGGGCACTGTATCCGGTGATCACGCCGAGCCTCTCCAGCCGCCGCACTCGAGCTGCCACGGCCGGCGGGCTCATCTCGATGATGCGTCCCAGCTCGCGGAACCCACGGCGCGCGTCGTCCTGTAGAAGCATCAGCAGCCGACGGTCGACGTCATCCAGGTCGCTCATGTGAAGCATGATGCCTCAAAGCGCGATCAGTTGACAGGTGTTTTCCGGTAGCAGCGTCACAGGAGCTATGTCACCAGTCGAACAGTTGCACGTATGCTAACTCAGGATGAATGCTCGAACCTGGCTACTCTTCGGCGGCGTCTCCGTACTGTGGGGCGTCCCGTACCTGTTCATTGAAATCGCGCTCCGCGAGGGCGTGGGCCCGATAACGATCGCCACGGGTCGGGTCGTTGTCGCTGCGGCCGCACTGCTTCCGGTGGCGCTATCCGGCAATTCTTTCCAGTTGATCCGACTTCGATTCTGGCGCCTTGCCGCACTGGCCGTAGTCGAGGTAGTTATCCCGTTCAGCATGATCTCTCTCGGTGGGTTGACGATCTCTTCGGGACTGTCAGGGATCATCATCGCAACAGAGCCAATCTTCGTTCTTCTCATCATTACGGTGATGAGCCGGAGGGCCCCCACGAGCGCGGCTGTAGTGCTCGGAGTGGCAGTAGGATTCGGCGGAGTGGTTGTGCTACTCGGCGTCGATGGCTCCGGCCCAGGCGCCGCTCTCCTGCTCGTCGCCTCGGCGTCGTACGCACTCGGTGCGGTGCTGGTCGGACGCTGGTTCTCCGACGTCCCACCACTGCGGGTCGTCTCGTCCATGCTTCTTCTCGCAGCTCCGGTCCTAATAGTAATCGCCGTCAGTGTCGAATCTGTCCCGGCGACGACCTGGACCGGTTTCGGTGCCGTCGCTGCGCTCGGCCTCGCGTGTACCGCCGGAGGCTTCTGGACGTTCTTCACTCTGATCGCTCATGCTGACGCCACCCGAGCAGCCCTCATCACCTACGTCGCCCCGATCGTCGCGGTGGCGGCCGGCGCAGTGCTGCTCGACGAGCAGATCGGCGCCCGCATTCTCATCGGGATCGCCTTGATCTTCGTCGGCGCTGCTCTTGCCACTCGCCGGACCGAGCAGGCGGCATCGACCGGTGCCGTCGTCGAACCGGAACCGAACAGATGAGGAGGTGAGCCACATGAGGATCAAGCCGAAGAAGAAGGTCATCGTCGCGGTCGCCGTGCATCTCTGATGCAGGTCGTGGCTTCCGGGACGGGCTCAGCTCGCCCCGGAAGCCCGGCTCCTGAGCTTGATCTATCGACCCATGAGGGAGGAACACATGGCCCCCCACCTGCCAAGCTTCCCGGTCCTCGCTGGCCCCCCACCCCGGATCAGAGACGACCGGATTGAGCTGATCCTCGGCGATACCGAATTCACTGTCGAGCACCCCGACCCCGCTCGCCTCATGGCACTGCTTGGAGCTCTCGACGGCACACGTGACGTCGAACAGCTCCGCTCCTCCGGTGGCTTCAGCGGCGACGAAGTGACTGAAATCCTGAGCCAGCTCGATGCCTCTGGGTTCCTCGACGACAACATCAACCCCGCTGCCCGTCCGGCAATCGATGTCTTGCTCGAGATCGAAGACGAGTTGAACCGTGGTTTCGCCGATCAGGTCGAGACAACGACCTTCTGGCGGGAGCTCACCGAACGCCCGAAACTCGTGCCAGTGAACGTCTATTACGGAATGGCCATCGAGAACTGGCATTTCCTGTATCGGGAGCACCTATTCGACTCCGCCGTTCTGTCCTTCCCTGGGGACCACCATGTCCGGGCGATGTTGAACGACTTCTATATCGAGGAACACCGGCACGACGACATCGTTCTGAAGGCATTCATGCCGCTGGGGATCACACCAGAGGACATGCGATCTAGTCGCCCTCTGCCCTCCACCACGGCGCTCGTCAACAGTCTCGCATGGTGGGCAAGAACTGATCCTGTCTTCTTCCTCGCGACGATCAGCGTGCTCGAGGGTGGGCCCGCCCAGGGTAGGGAGGGGTCCGACAGCTTCCTGGATGCCTGTACCGAGGCCGGGCTCGATGAGGATTTCGTCGGCCCACTGCGTGAACACGCCCGGATCAACGCCAGCCACGGGCACGGAAGCGTCAGCCGTGAGTTGTTCGACGTGCTACCGGCCGTCACAGTTGCAACGGAAGCTCGGATGCGCGGGCAGTGCTCGCTGTTCAACGAGCTGTACCGCAACTTCTACAACGAAATTTGGAGGTACTGGTCGGTACCCGAGCGGCCCCTACTACGGACGGTCAAGCACGACGCCGGAAAGGTGACGAAATGACGGCCTCGCTTCCACGACGTCCGGTCTTCCGCCCGGGCGTTGCGCTTCATATGGAGCCGCGTGAGGTTGACCTGACCTACCGCGGCGGAGGTTGCCTGATCGAGCTCGACGAAGCCACCGCCGACCAGGCGCGCGACCTTCTGTCCGCTCTGCGCCTTGGTGGCTCGACCCGCGAAGAGCTTAAGTCGCAGTACCGCGACATCGAGGTCGAATCCATCCTCGGCCAGCTAGATGCTCAGGGGCTACTCACCGACGCCCCCGGCGCAGCGCCGAGCGGGTTCACCGGCGGACAGGCCTACCGGCGGGCACGACGCCGCTACCTGACCACCATGGCCGCGGCAGGCGAGTTCTATCCGCGCCAACTGTCCGAACGCCTGTTCCAAGGAACCGCTACCCAGGCTGAACTCATCGGATATGCGATCGAGTACTACCACGTTGTGGCCCACTGCCCGCGAGTCCTAGCGCCCGCGCTGGCACAAGCCGACGACCACAAGAGCATGATGTTGCTCCGAGAATTCTACCAATCCGAAATGAACCATGACCGGATGCTCATCCGGTCGCTGTCCACACTCGGCATCGATCCAGTGAAATCAGCCCTGCTGCCATTGCCATCGACTTTCGCCATGATGTCGTCCCTGGGTGCCCTAGCGGCAACGTTTCCACTCGGACTAAAGGCGGTCCTGTTCGTCCTCGAGGAACCGCAACCAGAATTCAACGAATCGTTCGTCAAGAACTGTAAGCGCTTAGACCTTCCCGATGCCTTTATCGCCCCGATCGCGCAGCACTCCGATGTGAATGAGGGTGAGTCCCACGACGACATCAGCGCAGACCTCTTCGATCGAATCGACTACGTGAGCCCTGAGGAGATGCAAGAGATCGAGAAGGCGGTCTCCGACATGGCCGAGCAGCTCGCCGCCGCAGGACAAGAGATGACGGACTGGTACGGAGCCGAGCGGCGTCTACGGCTTCGTACGCCGTGACCCACGATACTGGGAGGGCCCACCAAGCAACCTACCGGAACTTGCTAGGCGTCGGGGAGTTTCGCAGTATCGGGGCAGCTCACGCCGCCTCCATGCTCGGTGATGCCGTCGGTGGCGTAGCGGTCACGGTCCTTGTGTTCGAGCAGACGTCCTCGCCGCTGCTGGCCGCCGTCGGGTTCAGCCTGATCTTCCTTCCTCACCTCTTCGGAGGTGTGGTGGTGCCGGGACTGATGAATCGGTTCCGACCGCGCCCGTTGGCAGTGTTCTGCAACGGCATCAGTGCCGTCTTGGTGGGCCTTCTCATTATCCCGGGGCTGCCCGCTTGGCTGATCCTTAGCGTGATGTTCCTGGTCGGCACGTTGGCACCGGTCATTGTCGGGATCCGCTCCGCGGTGCTACCCGACTTGCTCGGCGACGGTCCGTTGTTCGTGCTCGGCCGCGGCGTGATCCGCCTGATCTCGCAGTCGTCGCTGGTTGTCGGCTACCTCCTCGGAGGCGCGTTGCTCTTGTTCTTGCAACCCCGGGGGGCGCTCTTGGCAAACGCAGTCTCGTTCGCGGCCGCGGCGCTGCTACTGCAGTTCGGGACAAGGGATCGCGGCTGGGACGGCGCGACGTCGCATGCAGAGGAGGACAGCTCTGGATCGCTCCACGAGGTGTGGCGGCATCCCGCGACACGGCGGCTGCTACTGATCGGTTGGCTCACACCATCGTTCGCGATCGCCTCGGAAGCGTTGGCTGCGCCCTATGTCGTTGGGCTCGGTCGCCCCGAGCGAGACCTTGCGCTGCTCCTATCGGCGAGTGCCGGAGGCATGGTGGTGTCCGACCTTGTCGCCACCCGGCTCGTCCCGACCTCGCTACAACGCCGGCTCGTGTTGCCAGGAGCCGTACTGCTCTGTGCACCGTTGGCCTTCTTCGTTTTCACGCCCCCACTTCCCGTCGCGATGACTCTGATGTTCGTGTCCGGCCTCGGTCTGGCCTACAACGCGGGACTTGACTCGCTTCTCGCGGACCGCACACCACCCCGGTTGCTGCGTCGCACACTGGCTTACCAATACGTCTTCCTCCTTGGGGTCCAGGGCGTTGCAGCCGTGGCCTGGGGCGGACTGGGGGAGGTAGTCCTGCCGTCCACAGTGATCGCCAGTGCCGGGTGCGTCGGAGTCGTGGTGGTGGTCGCGCTCACACTCGGCGTCCACAGGCCATCGCTTCAGAACTCTCTGTCGAAGGAGAACAGCGGTTGAGGAGGACCACACCGGACGGCTACGAACTCGATGACGACCCGGCACGCCTCGATCTTGTCGCAATCTGCGGTTACCTTCTGACCGAAGCCTATTGGCACCGTTGGCGCAGCCCAGACCACGTGGCCGAGCAGATCCGCAATTCCTGGCGATGCGTCGGGCTCTACACCCCAACAGGTGCTCAAGTCGGCTTCGCTCGAGCAGTGTCGGACGGTGTCGCGTTCGGCTACTTGGCCGATGTCTACGTGCTCGCCGATCACCGGGGGCGTGGCCTGGGCATCGCGCTCGCGTCCGAGCTCGTCGATGACCCCGCGGCGGCACAGATGAGATGGCTGCTGCATACGAGGGACATGCACGGGCTTTACCGAAAGATAGGTTTCGGACCGGCGCCCGAGTCGCTTATGGAGCGACCGGCTCATAACGGGACCAGACTGGGCACCGGTGAGGGGTAGGAGCACAACGACAAACGCGCTGTGCCCGAATTGGCTATGCGTTATCGGGAGATGCCCGATGTGGTCTTGCTGGCGAGGTGGTGCGGTCAGGAGACCACAGACGGCGTGAGGTGGGCTGCGTCGTTGTTGGGAGGTGAGGGCCTATCGGGTTCCGGCGAGTCCAGGACAGTGGTTGCTGTTTCCAGGTGGTGAGTGCGGCGTTGTGCGCGGCGAAGGCGAGGTCGGCGCGGGCGCTGGTGGGCAGATTCAGGAACAGGTGCCGGTCACCCAGCTCCGACGCCTGGATCCGCGCTACCGCCGGCTCGGACAGCTCCTCTGCCGAAGGCCCGTCACCCATCACGCTCGCCGGCCTTCCATCGCTGGCTCGCGTCCCGCATCCCCGACAGCGGGTCCTCGCGTCGTCGCCATTCCGCAGCTTGGTGCTGGGCCATCCGACGTCGACGCTGCCGGCGAAGCGCCGCGAGGTAGGCCCGCCCTTCATCGGTCGGCCAGCCGTCTGCATCGACGAGCCCGTACCGGCGCAGCCACCGCAGCGCGGTCCGCAGCTGCGACTCGGGGCCCTGCCCGCCCTCGACGAGGCGGTGCAACGTCACGCGCTGGAGCGGCGTCAGGTCCACACCCCGGATCCTCGCTCAGCAAGTACCCGCACTGCCACCGAACACGACTACCTCATTGCGATTTCCGCGCTCCGGCCCACCAACAGGAGAGGCGCCCCTTGATGCCTTCCCGGGCTAGGGCCGATCGAAGGGGAACAGCGCGGTCTGTTCCGGAACTCCGGCCCCCGGCGGGCCGGTGCGTACCGCGCACTTCCGACATGTCACGGGATCGCTGGTGGCCAGGAGATCGCCCGCGGCGGCGAAGCCGGACCAGCCCTGGTGGCAGGCGGGCACCGGAAGGGACAGATCGCCGAGCCAGGTCCGGAACGCGACGGCATGCACGACCCGGGACCGCCCAATGCGCAGCTGATGGTCGGTGAACCGCTCGACCTGTGCGCGGGCGAAGTCCTCAGGATCGACCCGACGGGGGAACAGCTCCAGAGCGATGGTCACCGCGCTCCTCCTCCCACCGGCATCCCGGACTCACCTCGAAGCCTGACACAGGGGACCGACAGCGACCGAACTACCGCCCCGTGTCAACGGCGGGTTGGGAGTAACCCCGTAACGACGGATTGGGACTGACCCCCTTGTCGGGTGTTCAGTCGTTGCTG
>NZ_VRMC01000740.1:0-200 GCF_008369905.1 Pseudonocardia sp. EV170527-09 | reverse complement strand
CTGGTGGTCAACCACAAGCGCGTCGCCAGGCTGATGCGCGAGGCCGGCATCCAGGGCCTCTACCGGCGGCGCCGCCGCGGCTGCACGGTCCGCGACCCGCACACCGAGCCCTACACCGACCTGGTCGACCGAGACTTCACGGTCGACCAGGTCGGTGTAGGGCTCGGTGTGCGGGTCGCGGACCGTGCAGCCGCGGCGGC
>NZ_VRMC01000739.1:0-200 GCF_008369905.1 Pseudonocardia sp. EV170527-09 | reverse complement strand
GCGCCGGTGACGGCCGATCGGGCGTCGTGCGTGTGTCGGCGTGGTGCACCGTCTCCGGCGCCCGTACCGTGGCTCTCAGCCACAGCGGCAGGCCTCTCCTGTGCAGGGACATCGACTCGGTCCGCCGCTGGTGCAGAGCCCTGGGCGTTGATGCGCCTGGGGCTCTCGGCTTTCCTGGGGCCTGACACTGGCCCCTGGCA
>NZ_VRMC01000738.1:0-201 GCF_008369905.1 Pseudonocardia sp. EV170527-09 | reverse complement strand
ATCGACGAACACCCGGAACGGGACCCGGTCGAAAACGGTCATCTCGGATGCGGTCGGCGAGATCGAGATCTCGGTCCCGCGCGACCGGGCGTCGACGTTCGAACCGCAGATCGTGCGGAAACGACAGCGCCGCCTCGGCGACGTCGACGAGATCGTGCTGTCGCTGTATGCGAAGGGTTTGACGACCGGGGAGATCTCCGC
>NZ_VRMC01000737.1:0-202 GCF_008369905.1 Pseudonocardia sp. EV170527-09 | reverse complement strand
GAATCCGCCCCGGGTCGAGGGGCCGGCTCTGCCAGTCGGCCATGGCGTCGAGGACCTTGTCGGTGATCGTGGAGATCGTCTGCCGCGAGACCTGGGCGCCGTAGACCTCGGCGAGGTGAGCCTGGACCTCACCGGTGGTCAGGCCCTTCGCCGAGAGCGACAGCACCATCTCATCCACCCCGGACAACCGCCGCTGGCGTTT
>NZ_VRMC01000736.1:0-203 GCF_008369905.1 Pseudonocardia sp. EV170527-09 | reverse complement strand
GCGATCACCGCGTAGTTTGACCGACGAAGGCTCACGAGGTAGCCGTCTTCGTCCACCACGTCAGCGGACGTGACCCCGCCCCGGCTTCGGTGGAGGCTCTGGGGTGCCCCGGGTTCAGCGGAGTCGCATGGCTGGAATCTCTAGGTGTGAGGGCCTGTGCAACGAACGGTGGTTCCGGCCCGACACGCCGGACCTCAGCGTCC
>NZ_VRMC01000735.1:0-207 GCF_008369905.1 Pseudonocardia sp. EV170527-09 | reverse complement strand
CCACAACCGGAGGCCTTCGTCTGTCAGCCAGACTCACCGCCCCCGGACGGGACAACCTCCCTGGACATCACAGCTAGACAAACCCACCACCGGCCTGCAAACCCGACACCGGACGGGGTCGGATCGCCGCCAGGGTGGGGTGTGCGGTATCTGTGCTGGTCATGACCACACCAACAGCAGCAGCACGAGTGGTGTCGCGGATCGTCG
>NZ_VRMC01000734.1:0-207 GCF_008369905.1 Pseudonocardia sp. EV170527-09 | reverse complement strand
CCAGACCGAGCGTGAGCTCGGCGTGGACACGCGGCCACCCGTACGTTCCGCGGGATTCTTCGTGGATCGTGGTGATGCGTTTGAGCAACAACTCGTTCTCCATCGCCCGAACGGATTTGTGCCCGGATCGCCATTCGTAGTAGCCTTGGCGGCGCACGCCAAGGACCCGGCAGGTCACCGCGACGTCGAATCCATCGTCGGCGAGTT
>NZ_VRMC01000101.1:0-19933 GCF_008369905.1 Pseudonocardia sp. EV170527-09 | reverse complement strand
CTTGGGCACGGTGTCGATCCTTCCAGCGAGGAGGACGTCCTCACAGGTCAGGAGTCAACCGAAGTCTGGGCAGTCCCCTTCGTCTGTCAGCCAGACTCACCGCCCCCGGACGGGACAACCTCCCTGGACATCACACCTAGGCGGGGGTGACCCGCAGCGGCATCGACGCCCAGGCCCGCATGGTGTTGTTGGGCCGTCGGCGCGGCGGACCGGCGGGCTCGATGGTCGCGACCCGCGCGGCGAGCGCGGTCAGCACCGTCTCGGCCTCCAGCCGGGCGACGTGCTGGCCGACGCACTGGTGCAGGCCCATCCCGAACCCGACGTGCCCCGACGGGTCACGGCCCAGGTCGAAGGTGCCCGCGTCGGGTCCCCAGAACCGCGGGTCCCGGTTGGCCGACCCCAGGAACATCAGCACCTTGCGCCCGGCCGGGACGCCCACGCCGGCGATCTCGGTGTCGGTCGCCGTCGTCCGGAAGAAGGTCTGCACCGGCGACTCCCAGCGCACGGCCTCGTCGAACGCGACGCGGGCGAGCCCGGGGTCGGCGCGCAGCCGCGCCCACTGCTCCGGGTGCGTGGCGACGGCGTGCAGCACCGCCGCGAGCCCGGTGACGGTGGTGTCGACCCCGGCCGACAGCAGCGACCGCACGACGAGCGGGGCCTGCTCGGGGGTCAGGTCGCCGCGGTCGGCGGCGGCCCAGATGTCGGCGCCGAAGCCGTCGGCGGCCAGCGCCTCCCTGGCACACTGCGCGTTCACCCAGGCCGAGAGCTCCCCGAGCCGCGGCAGCTTCTCCTCCAGCAGCGCGTTGCGCGGCCCGAACGCGTTGAACAGCAGGTCGCCGTAGGGCAGCAGGTTCTCCCGGCCCGCCTCGGGCAGCCCGACGGCGTCGGGGAACACCCGCAGCGGGAACGCCTCGGCGATCGTGGGGACGGCGTCGAACTCGTTCCCACCGGCCAGCACCTCGTCGACGAGCGTCGCGGCGTCGGCGGCCCAGCGGTCCCGCAGCACGCGCAGCGCCCGGGGGCCGAGGACCTTCCCCAGCACCCGGCGGGGCGCGTCGTGGTGCGGCGGGTCGGCCTCCAGCAGCAGCGACGGCGGCCGCCACGGCGCCTCGGTGTGGAAGTTCGCGAGCCCCACCCCGGCCCCGGACCGGAAGGACTGCCAGTCGACGAGCGCGGCCCGGACGTCGGCGTGGCGGCCGAGGGCGAGCACGTCGTAGCGGGTGAGCCGGACCAGCGGGCCGGCCGCACGCAGCTGCTCGTGGAATCCGAGTGGGTCGGTGACGACCTCGGGGGCGAACGGGTCGACGTCGGTGGTGGGCAGGTGGTCGAGCGCGGCCGTCATGGGCGCTGCCTTCCGTTCGGGGCGGGTACGGCTCAGAGGTCGAGGACCAGGCGCGGGCCGACCGAGCGCGAGACACAGACGAGCATGCAGTCGGCGGCGGCGCGCTCGTCGTCGTCGAGGACGGAGTCGCGGTGGTCCGGGACCCCGGCCAGGACGGTCGTCTCGCAGGTCCCGCAGGTGCCCTGCCGGCAGGAGGACAACACGTCGACGCCGGCGTCGGCGACCGCGTCGAGGACGCTGCGCCCGGGTGGCACGGTCACGTCGGTCCCGCGGCGGGCGAGGTGGACCTCGAACGCGGTGTCGCGGACGGCGCCGGTCGCACGCGGGACGAAGCGCTCGGTCCGCACGGTGTGCGACGGCCATCCGGCCGTGGCCTGTGCCAGCGCCGCGAGCAGCGGGGCAGGTCCGCAGCCGTAGACCCGGGTGTCCGGCGCGGGCGTGCCCAGGAAGCCGGGCAGGTCGAGCAGCCCCTGTTCGTCCTGGGGGACGGTCCGGACCCGGTCCCCGTGCGCCGCGAGCTCGCCGGTGAACGCCATCGACCCGCGGGTGCGGCCGCCGTAGAGCAGCGCCCAGTCGGCGCCGAGCAGGTCGGCCGTGGCGATCATCGGGAGGATCGGGGTGATCCCGATGCCGCCCGCGACGAACAGGTAGCGCGGGGCCGGGACCAGCGGGAAGTTGTTGCGCGGCCCGCCGAGCCCGATCTCGTCGCCGACGGCGAGCCGGTCGTGGACCCAGGCCGAGCCGCCGCGCCCGGCGGCCTCGCGCAGCACGGCGACGCAGTAGCGGTGGGCGTCCCACCGGTCGCCGCACAGCGAGTACTGGCGGGTGTGCCCGCCGGGGAGGACGAGGTCGACGTGCGCGCCGGGGGTCCAGTCCGGCAGCCGCCCGCCGTCGGCGGCGACCAGCTCCAGCGACACCACGCCGTCGGACTCGCGCCGGCGGCCCGCCACCCGGACCGTGCGGTTCTCGGCAGCGGTCACCGTTGCTCCCCTCGTCGTCGAGGAGCCGAGCATCCGTCGCGCGGCCGCCGCCCGGGAAGGCGGGTCTCGCTCAGTGAGAGACGGGTTCAGAGGGCCCCGGCGAGGCTGCGTCCGGCGGCGCGGCCGGAGAAGATGCAGCCGCCGAGGAACGTGCCCTCCAGCGCGTTGTACCCGTGCATCCCGCCCCCGCCGAACCCGGCGGCCTCCCCCGTCGCGTAGAGCCCGGGGATCGGCTCGCCGCGGGCGTCGAGGGCACGGGACTGCAGGTCGGTCTGGATCCCGCCGAGGGTCTTGCGGGTCAGCACGTGCAGCTTCACCCCGATCAGCGGCCCGGCGGCGGGGTCGAGGATCCGGTGCGGCGCCGCGACCCGCCCGATCCGGTCGCCGAGCGATCGGCGGGCGTTGTGGATGCCCTGGACCTGGGCGTCCTTGCTGTAGGGGTTCGCCAGCTGCCGGTCACGGGCCTCGATCTGGCCGCGGATCAGGGCCGGGTCGAGCGGCGGGGCGTCGGTGCGGGCGTTCATCCCCGCGACGAGCTCGTCGAGGGTGTCGGCGACGACGAAGTCCTCCCCGTGGGTCGTGAACGCCTCGACCGGGCCGGGCGCGCCCCTGCTGAGCAGCCGCTCGCGGAGGAAGGCCGCGCGGCGCCCGGAGGTGATGTCGGGGTTCTGCTCGGAGCCCGACAACGCGAACTCCTTCTCGATGATCTTTCGGGTGAGCACGAACCAGGAGTGGTCGTAGGGCGCGATGTCCGGGGTGGTGCGCAGGTGGCGCAGGGTGCCGAGGGTGTCGTAGCCGGGCAGGTACGGCGCGGGCAACCGCCTGCCCAGCGCGTCGAACCACATCGACGACGGCCCGGGCAGGATCCGGATGGCGTGGCCGGGCCAGACCGGGTCCCAGTTCACGACGCCCTCGGTGTAGTGCCACATGCGGTCGCGGTTGACCAGCCGCACGCCCGCGCCGGCGGCGATGTCGAGCATCCGCCCGTCCACGTAGGCCGGCACCCCGGTGATCATCGACGACGGCGGCGTGCCCATCCGCTCCGGCCAGTACCGGCGGACCATCTCGTGGTTCGCGCCGATCCCGCCGGTGGCCAGGACGACCGCGGGCGCGGAGAGCGTGAACTCCCCCGTCACGTCGCGGTTGCTGGGAGCCCCGCGCGGCGAGTCGTCCGGGGCGAGGAGGGCACCGCGGACGCCGGTGACGACGCCGTCGGCGCGGACCAGCTCGTCGACGCGGTGCCGGTGGTGGAAGGTCACGAGCCCGGCCTCGGCGGCGCGCAGGGCGGAGTCGACGAACGGTCCGACGACGCCGGTGCCGGTCCCCCAGCTCACGTGGAAGCGGGGCACGGAGTTCCCGTGACCGGTCGCGGTGAGGTCGCCGCGCTCGGCCCAGCCGACCGTGGGGAGGAAGGAGATGCCCAGCTCGGTGAGGTAGGAGCGCTTCTCCCCGGCGGCGAACTCGACGTAGGCGCGGGCCCAGCGCGCGGCATGGGTGTCCTCGTCGTCGAGGCGGTCGAACCCGGCGCTGCCCTGCCAGTCGCTCCAGGCCAGCTCGACCGAGTCGTGCACCCGCATGCGGCGCTGCTCGGGGCTGTCGACGAGGAAGATGCCGCCGAAGGACCACCACGCCTGCCCGCCGAGGTCGACGGGTCCCTCCTGGTCGACGACGGCGACCCGGCGGCCCCGCCGGGTCAGCTCGTGGGTGGCGACCAGTCCGGCCAGCCCGGCCCCGACGACGATCACGTCCGCGTCCATGCCACTCCGTTCGTCGCCGGCCCACCGCACCCCGACGGGGCGGCCGGTGGACACAGACGTATCAGATCCGCGCAGGGCAACGGGAGACGGGCGGGCCGCGGACGGGACGCCGCCGACCGGACCGGATTCACAGCACGTCCACAGCGGTCCGCCCGACGGAGCACAGGGGTGCCCTCTACCGTTGATCGGGTCAGCGGAGGTGAGTCGAGGGAGGTGGACGTGCGGACCGACACCCGGCCCCGTGACGGCCGGTGCCACCCGCGGTGGCGCCTGCCGGGACTGCTGGCCGCCGCGCTCGCGGCGTCCGCCGCCGTCGTGCTCACGGTTCCGTCGTGGACGCCCGCGCCGCCGCCACAGGTCGCGACCGCGGCGTCGGCCACGGCAGCCGGTTCCGCCGCCACCCCGGCTCCGACGACCTCCGCTCCGGCCCCGGCCGGTACCCCGGTCCCGGCCGGCCCGGCGACGGTCGCGCCCGCCGCGCCCGGACCGTCCCTCCCGGTCGTCACCGGTGCCGACGGCACGCCGGTGGCGCGTCCCGCGACCGGCGCCCTGTTCGACGGTCCGGCCGACGACCCCGGCGACCACTTCTGCTCCGGCTCGGTGGTCGAGTCCGCCACGGGCGATCTGGTCGTGACCGCCGCGCACTGCGTCGCCGACGGCGACGGCACGCCCGCCAGGACGGGCATGAGCTTCGCCCCCGGCTACGACGACGGGACCGCCCCCTTCGGCTACTGGACCGTCACCGCCGCCGCGGTCCCACCGGGCTGGCTGGAGAGCGGCGACCCCGACTCCGACGTCGCGTTCCTGACCGTCTCACGGCCGGACGGACCGCCGATCCAGCAGGTCACCGGCGCCTACCGGATCGCCTTCGGTACGCCCGGCACCGACGGCGACGACACCCCGGTGACCGCGGTCGGCTACAACGACGGCGACGAGGACGCGACGACGGTGTCGGGCACCGCCGGGACGCTCGACGAGGACCAGTGGCAGCTCGACCAGCCCGGCCTGGACCAGGGCGCCAGCGGCGGCCCGTGGCTGACCGGCCCGGACGACTCGGAGATCCTGGCCGTCACCGGTGGCTACCAGCAGGGCGGTGACTCGCCCGACGTCTCCTACGGCGCCGACCTCGGCCCCGCCGCGCAGGCGGCGTACCGCTCGGCCGGGGGGACCGACTGAGCCGGCTCGTCGCGTGGTGGGACCGTCACCAGGTCCCGCTGTACCTGGCCGCGATCCTCGCCGGGGCGCTCCTGGGTCTCGCCGTCCCGTGGGCCGCGCCCGCGCTCGGGGCCTCGGTCACCCCGGTGCTCGCGCTGCTGCTGTTCGCGACGTTCCTCGCGGTCCCCCTCGTCGACCTGGCACGGGCGTTCACCGGTGCCCGTTTCCTGGTCACCGTGCTCGTGGTGAACTTCGTGCTGCTCCCGCCGGTCGCGTTCGGGCTGTCCTCGTTCGTCGCCGACGACCGCGGCCTGCTCCTGGGGGTCCTGCTCGTCCTGCTCACCCCGTGCGTCGACTACGTCGTCGTGTTCACCGGGCTCGCCGGTGGTGCGCGGGCGCAGCTGCTCGCGGCGACACCGCTGCTCATGGTGGCCCAGCTCCTGCTGCTGCCCGGCTACCTGTGGCTCGCCGCCGGGCCGGAGGCGCTCGCCGTGGTCGAGGTCGGGCCGTTCGCCGAGGCGTTCGTGGTGCTGGTCCTGCTGCCGCTGGCCGCGGCGGCGCTGGTGCAGGTGCTGCACCGGCGACGGCCGGACGGGCGGGTCGCCCGGGTCGAGGGCGCCGCCGCCGGGGCGATGGTGCCGCTCATGGTGGCGACCCTGGCCCTGGTCGTCGCGTCGCAGATCGCCGACGTCGGCGCGCAGGCCCTCACCCTGCTGCGGCTGGTCCCGCTCTACACCGCGTTCGCCGTCGCGGCGGTCGTCGTCGGCCTGCTCGCCGCCCGGGTGGCGCGCCTGGACGTCCCCGCCACCCGCGCGGCGGTGTTCTCCGCGACGACCCGCAACTCCCTGGTCGTGCTGCCGCTCGCCCTCGCCCTGCCCGGCCCGCTCGCCCTCGCCCCGCTGGCCGTCGTCACCCAGACCCTGGTCGAGCTCGTCGCCCTGGTGGTGCTGGTGCGGCTGGTGCCGGTGCTCGTCCCCGCCCGGTGAGCCGGCGGCCCCGTCAGCTGTCGGGGCCGCGCCCCGCCCAGCTCCACGCGTACGACGGGTCCTCACAGGCCCGTCCGCCCTCGCCGAGGGCCAGCGGCCGGAACGTGTCGACCATGACGGCGAGCTCGTCGAAGGACTCCGCCCCGAGTGCCCGCTCGACCGCGCCGGGCTGCGGGCCGTGGCTGTGCCCGCCCGGGTGCAGCGAGATCGAGCCCTGCCCGATCCCGGAGCCCTTGCGGGCCTCGTAGTCGCCGCCGCAGTAGAACATGACCTCGTCGGAGTCCACATTGGCGTGGTAGTAGGGCACCGGCACGGCCAGCGGGTGGTAGTCGACCTTGCGCGGCACGAAGTTGCAGATCACGAAGTTCTGGCCCTCGAAGACCTGGTGCACCGGCGGCGGCTGGTGCACCCGCCCGGTGATCGGCTCGAAGTCGGCGACGTCGAACGTGTACGGGTACAGGCAGCCGTCCCAGCCGACGACGTCGAACGGGTGGGTGGGCACCACGTAGCGAGTGCCGGTGATCCCGTGCGGCCCCCCGCGGTGCTTCACGAGCACCTCGACGTCGGTGTCCTCGACGAGCAGCGGCTCGGTGGGGCCGTGCAGGTCGCGCTCGCAGTACGGGGCGTGCTCGAGCAGCTGGCCGTGGCGCGACAGGTACCGCGCCGGCGGGGTGATGTGCGACGACGCCTCGATCGCGTAGGCGCGCAGCGGCTCGGACCCCGTCGGGACCCACCGGTGGGTCGTCCCCCGCGGGAGCACCACGTAGTCGCCCCGGCCGGCCTCCAGGGCGCCGAACACCGTCTCGACGGTCGCCGAGCCCGACTCCAGGTAGACGACCTCGTCGCCGACGGCGTTGCGGTAGAGCGGGCTGACCTCCCCCGCGACGACGTAGGAGATCCGCACGTCGGCGTTGCCGAGCACCAGCCGGCGCCCGGTGACGACGTCGACCGACTTCCAGTCCGGCGACCCGAGGTCGTGCAGCATCAGGTGCCGCGGCACGAGCGGCCGGTTCTCGGTCAGCGACTGGTCACCCGGGTCCCAGGGGGTGGCATCGACGATCGCCGACGGGACGCCCACGTGGTAGAGCAGCGAGGAGTCCGACGAGAAGCCCTCCTCCCCCATCAGCTCCTCGCGGTAGAGCGCGCCGTCGGGGCGTCGGTGCTGGGTGTGCCGCTTCGGCGGGACGTCACCGGCTCGCCTGTAGTACGCCATCGTGGCCCTCCTCCGGTCCGGTCGATGTCGGTCTCCGCCCCGGTGCCTGCCTCGGCGCCCGCCCCGGCGCCGGCGGCGGGGTCGACGGCCCCGTCGGTGGCCCGGTCGGTGGCGCGGGCGGCATCGGAGGCGGGGTCGGTCGCGCGGTCGTGCCGCGGGCGGTCGCGCGGGCGAGGGCGGCCGCGACGTCGTCGCGGGTCGGGGCGGGGAGCACGGCGGCGACGTGGGCGTCCGGGCGGAGCAGCCACACCTCGTCGGGCCGGGCGGCCAGGGCCGCGGTCACCGTCGGACCGGCTCCGTCCCCGGCGGGGGCACCGGCTCCCGCTCCGGCACCGGCGGCTCCACCGGTGACGGCGGGGTCGGTGTCGGGGTGGCCGTCCAGCTCCGCGAGGGCGAGCACGCGGACCGGGCCGGGCGCCGCGGACGCCGCCGCGGTGACCGCGTCCGCGTCGGTCAGCGGGCCGGTGAGCAGCAGGAACCCGTCGCGGGCGAGCGCGCGCAGCCGTCCCGGGCAGGCCGGGGTGCGGACCGGGGCATCGGGGACAAGCACGCCGGGCCCCGCGGGCGGGACCTCGCCGCGGGCGGGGCGCCCGGCGAAGGGACGACGGGCGTCGACCGTGGTCAGCGGGGAGTCGACGTACCAGAACGGCTCGGACAGCCGGCCGGAGTCGACCCGCGCCCTGGCCCCGGGGTCGGTCGCCGCCGCGGCGAGGACCTCGGAGCGGGCCCGCACCTGCTCGGCGCTGCGCGGGACCAGGAAGTCCATCGTCGCTGTGGTCACGGCGACGTTCTCCCGTGCCGCCGCGTGCCGCTCGGCGTGGTAGCTCTCCAGGAGCTCCTCCGGCGCCCAGCCGTGACCGACCCAGGCGATCTTCCAGGCGGCGTTCTCCGCGTCGGCGACGCCGGAGTTCAGGCCGCGGGCACCGAACGGGGACACCAGGTGCGCGGCGTCGCCCGCCAGCAGGACCCGGCCGCACCGCATCCGGTCCACCACCCGCGAGTGGAACCGGTAGACCGAGGACCAGACCACCTCGTGGTCGACGTCCCCGATGACCGCCCGGATCCGGGCGTCCAGCGCGCCGGACGCGGTCTCGGCGTCGAGGTCGTACCCGGCCGGGACCTGCCAGTCGATCCGGTACGTCGAGTCCGGGCAGGGGTGGACCAGGACCTGGCGGCCCGGGTTCGCGGCCGGGTCGAAATGGAAGCGGCGCTCGGCCGCCCACCCCGGGAGGTCGGCGCGGACGTCGCAGATCAGGAAGCGGTCGTCGAAGCTGGTGCCCTCGAAGGTGACCCCGAGCAGCTCCCGCAGCGCATCACCGCGGGCGCCGGCACAGACGACCAGGAAGCTCCCCGCGACCCGGCCACCATCGTCGACGGTGACCGTGACGCCGTCGGCGGTCTGCTCGACACCGACGACGTCGTGTCCCCAGCGCAGGTCCACCAGTGCCTCGTCGGCGATCCGCTCGTCGAGGATCTCCTCGGTGCGGGCCTGGGAGAGGTTCACGAAGGGCGGGAAGGCGGGCCGCCCCGGCTCGGCGACGGTGTAGGCGAACAGCTCGGTGTCGCGGTGGAAGGTGCGCGCGGTGGTCCAGGTGACGCCCTCGTCGGCGATCCGGCGGCCGGCGCCGACGGACTCCCACACGTCGAGGACGTCGCGCTGCTGGCAGATCGCCTTCGACCCGATCCGGTCCCGCTCCGGGCGGCGGTCCAGCACGACCGTCGGGACGCCGTGGCGGGCCAGCAGCAGCGCGGTGGTCTGCCCGACCGGCCCGGCACCGAGCACCAGGACCGGCGACGACGGCCAGGTCGGCGCGGCGGACCTCGACACGGCTCCCCTCCCCTCTCCTCTCCGGCGCCTCAGCCCTGCAACCTCGCCCAGACCTCCTGGTCGCGCTCCGCGGTCCAGATCACCGGACGCTCCACACCGGACAGCTCGTCCCACAGCCGGGAGACGTCGAACGGGAGGCAGTGCTCGAAGATCGGCCAGTGCCCGTAGTCGTCGACGAGTGCGGCGTGGGTGGCCTCGAACGCCTCCTTCAGCGTGCCGCCGCGCCCCTGCACCGCGCCGACCTCCCGGATCATGACCTGCAGGAACCCGCGGGTCTGGGCGATCGCGGCGTCGACCTCGGCGCGCCCGCGGCTGACCGCGCCGCGCCCGCCGACGAGCTGCTCGGCGCCGAGCGCGGCGAGCCGGTCGAGGGTCTCGCCCGCCCAGTCGCGGTGGAACGCGTCCCCGGTGTAGAGCGCGGCCCGGGCCTCGACGAGGTCGCCCGCGAACAGGATGCGGTGCCGCGGCAGCCAGGCGGTGATGTCGCCCTCGGTGTGGCCGCGGCCGTGGAACTGCAGCACCAGCTCGCCGCGGTCCCCGCCCAGGTCGATGGTGAGCCGGTCGGCGAAGGTCAGCGTCGGCCAGGTCAGTCCGGGCACGGAGTCGGCCGCCTCGGCGAGCCGCGGCATCCGCGCGAACTCCGAGGCCCAGTCCTCCGTGCCGCGCTCGGCGATCAGGGCCGCGGTCGCCTCGTGCGCGACGACGGTCTGCGCGTCGAACGCGCTCGCGCCCAGCACCCGGACCGCGTGGTAGTGCGACAACACGAGGTGGCGGACCGGCTTGTCGGTGTGCTCGCGCAGCATCGCGAGCCACCTCCGCGCGGCGACCGGGGTGGCGAGGGCCTCGAAGCAGACGAGGAAGTCCTCCCCCTCGATCGCGCCGATGTTCGGGTCGCCCTCGGCGGTGAGGGCGTAGACGCCGTCCGCGAGCACCTCGAGGGTCTGCTCCTTGGCGGCGGTGTCGGCGGAGGAGGCGAAGGGCTTGGCCACGGCGGGTGTCCTCTCGGCAGCCGGGAGACACCGGCGGCGACCGTGGCGTCCCGTCATCGGGACCTGTGACCGGCCGGACCTGCCCGACGATCAAAGGTTGAAGCACTTGTCCAGAACCGTAGAGGCCGGCGGAGCCCGGCGCCAGGGCCGATCCGGCGGCAGGCGCCGAGCGGTCAGGTCCGCCGGTTGATCCAGTCCGCCCGGTGCGCGGCCCGGGAGAGGCGGACCAGCAGGGTGTTCAGCGTCGCGAGGTCGGCGGCGCCGAGCAGCGCCGCCCACTCCGACTCGCGACGGTTGTGGGTGCCGAACGCGGCGACCAGCCGCTCGGCACCGGCGTCGGTCAGGGACAGGTGCACGGTCCGCCGGTCCCCGGCGGCGGGCGTGCGCCGGACGAGCTCCCCGGCGGCGAGGGTGTTGGCCAGGCTGGACACCGCGGCGCGGCTCATCCCGCACAGCTCCGCCGCCCGGCCCGCCTCCTGCCCGCCCGCGACCCAGAGCGTGAACAGCAGCCGGAACGCCGACCAGCTCCATCCCGCGGGGCGGTGCACGGTCGACTCGAGGTCATAGACCAGGGAGCTCGCGAGCCGGTGCAGGTTCAGCACGAGCGCCATGGCCGCGCGGTCGGTGCCGGGGAGGCGCTCGCCGGTGCGGGCGAGCGCGACGTCGGTGAACGCGAGGAACCCGTCCAGCTCACCCCGCGGGCCGCCGTCCGCCACGACGGGCGCCCGCCGCACGGTTGCGGCGGGGACCGTCCCACCCCCGAGCCCGTCGAGGAACGCGGCGACCACCTCGACCCGCGCCACCCCGGACCCGCCGGGCCCCGGCGCGGCCAGCGCCTGCACCCCGTGGAGCAGCGCCAGCAGCTGCTCCACGAGCACCCCGTCCGGTGTCGGGGAGACGATCTCGCCCGCCCGCCGCGCCTCGTGGATCCGGGCCGCCAGCCGGACCCGCCACCGCGCGGTCACCTCGGCGAGGACCGAGGCCGGCCCTGCCCCGGACGCCGCTACCCGGGCGATCGGCGTCCCGGTGTGCGCGGTGACCTCGTCGCAGAACACCCGCAGTGCCGGGAGCCCGGTCAGCCCGGCCGCGCGCTGCGCCACCCGGGCGTCGAGGCCGTCGAGCGCCCGCCGGAAGGCGTACTCCACGATCGCGGCACGACCCGCGAAGTAGTGCCCGGGGGCCCCGTGCGCGACCCCCAGCGCCGCACTGACGTCCCGCAGCGTGACCCCGTCCGGGCCGTGCTCGGCGATCAGCCGCCGGGCGGCCTCGGCGATCTCGCCCCGGCGCTGCTCGTGGTCCACCCGCTTCGGCACGGCCGCTCCTCGTGGTAGCTCACCTTTTTTCTACACGAGGAGAAACAAGGGAGCTCATCCAGATCCCGACGGTCCTAGTCCATTCGGGCTAACGATAAGTGGTCGTCGCACGTCACCGGGGTCGTAGTGGATCAGTTGAGGTGGGCAACGGGGCCGCTCGAACCCCGTCGCGCAGCGAGGCGCGACCGGGCGGCACCGGTGGAAGGCTCCCCGATGAAGAAGACGAAGCGAGCCGCCGTCGCGCTCGTCGTCGCCGGCCTGCTCGCCGGTGCGGCGGTCGGTGCCGGGTCGGCGCTCGCAGCGCCGGACGCGCGGGCGGACACGGCGGGTCCCGACCTGCTGCGCGCCCCCGCCGTCGACGCGCCCCAGCTGCAGAACACCGGCATCTGGTCCGCCGACCCGATCGGCATCTGCATGACCAGCGCCTACCGCCACGGCGAGTACGTGCACCAGGGCTGCGTCTACGACGACGAGGGCGGCGGCACCCGGTACCGCTGGCCCAACGACACCCTGCTGCGCAACTACACCTACCCCGAGAACGCCGCCTACCGGCGCAACGCCGCGGACATCCTCGAGGTCCGCGCGAAGCCGCAGGACGACGCGACCGCGTTCCGGGTCACGATGAACACGATGACCGACCCCGGGCTGCTCGGCCTGACCCTCGCCCTCGGCGGCTCGGACACCCCGCGCGAGGCCCCGCACGGCGCGAACACCGTCATGCCGGCCCAGCTGTTCGTGACGGTGCACGGCAGCGAGGGCGACATCGTCGACGCGGCCACCGGGCGGACCCTGCCGGACGCGCCCGAGGTGCACGTCGACCTCGAGCGGCGCCAGGTCGAGATCCGGGTGCCGCACTCCGCGTGGGACCCCGCCGACGGGACGCAGCGCCTCGCCGCCGCGGCCGGGCTGTGGGACCGCGACGCCGGCGCCTACCTCGTCCCGCAGGTCACCGCGGACGAGTCCCACCCCGGCGGCGCGGTCCTCGGCGACCCGACGCCGTCGGCGTTCTTCGACGCGGCGTTCCGCTTCCACGAGCCCTTCGAGGCGCCCTACCGCAACAACGACCAGAAGCGCGCGATCGCGAACGGCGACCTGTCGGAGTTCTTCGCCGACGTCGACTTCGGCACGCTCCGCGCCGGTGCCGACGACGAGTCCGGCGTCCCCACCTCCGGCTACGTGACCCGCGTGTTCGCCTCGCACTCGGAGAAGGAGCAGGGCCGACGGCTGCCGTCGGACCCGGGTGGGCCCGCACCGGGCACCGGCCTGCAGCAGGGCGGCATCGCCACCGGCTCCGGCGAGGGCTCCGGCGACCAGCGGCCGAGCGCGTCGTTCGGCTACCCCTGCCGCGACGACTGCGTCCCCGACCTGCCGGGCCGCATGCAGCGCTACACGGTCTACGTCCCCGAGGCCCCCGCGCCGTCGCACGGCTACGCCTCGCTGCTCTGGACCCAGGGCTACGCGCTGCGCCCCGGCGACGACGTCGCCGGCGACCGTGACCTCTACCGGCAGTTCGCCGACCGGCCGGGCGACCCCACGATGGTGATCGACGTCGACTTCCGCGGCGCCGACAACTGGGGTTACGGCGAGGGCGGCGCGATCGTCTTCGAGGCGCTGGCCGACGCCCGTCGCCACTACGACCTCGACCGCGAGCGCACCGCGATGGGCGGCTTCTCCTCCGGCGCCTACACCGCGAACAAGCTGTCGCTGACCTTCCCCGATGTGTTCAGCAAGGCGTTCATCTGCGACGGGCTGAACGTGGCCCCGTCGCTGCCGGGCGTCAACGGGGTGGCCGACGAGCTGGCCGAGGCCGGCGTCGACACCGTCACCACGCACGAGCCCGGGTCGAAGATCTCCGAGCTGCTGCCCAGCCGGCGCAACCAGCCGGTGATGGAGTGGGCCGGGGTCAACGACGACTTCATCCCCTACCCCATCACCCGCGAGCGGGCCGACCTCTACAAGGCCGGGGACTACGACTACGAGTTCATCAGCCACGTCGGCCTCGCCGCCGAGCACCTCGTGATGTGCAAGAACGGCATGTGGGACCTGGCCGCCCGCTGGATGGGCGACGAGCCCCGCGCGGTCGACCCGCCGCACGTCACCTACGTGCGCAACCCGCTCATGGACGACCCGGAGGCCGGCCTCGTCGGGGACCACGCCTACTGGCTGTCGGGCATCCAGAGCCGCGACCCGCACGAGCTGGGCGCGATCGACGTGGTCACCCGGGGGCAGGGCCGCGCCGAGGCGCCGGTCCCGACGGCCGGTCAGGAGGTCGGGCAGGTCGAGGGGACGTTCTCGCCGGTCAACCCGTACCTGCGGGAGTTCCGCCACCTCGACGCGCCGGTGGACGCCGACGCCGAGAACGTGCTGGAGATCCGCTCGGCCGGGGTCGGCACCGTGACCGTCGACCCGGAGCGCGCCGGGGTGGGCTGCGACGCCCGCCTCGACGTGCACACCGACGGCCCGTTGACCGTCATGCTCGACGGCTGCGAGCGGACCGAGTCCTTCGACGGCAACGACTCCGGTGGGCTGGCGAAGCCCGCGACGTTCGCGCCGATCGACCCGCTCGAGCCGGTGGGCAACCCGCTGCAGGGCACCCCGCTCCCGCCGGAGGTGGGCAACGTCCCGCAGGCCCCGCTGCAGGGGCTCCCTCCGCTGCGGTTCCCGCCGAACCAGCTCGGCCAGGACCCCGCGCCCGGTGACGGCGCGCAGGAGTCCCCGACCGGCTGACCCCGGCCGCGCGCGAACGGGCCCCTCGTACGAACGTCTCGTACGAGGGGCCCGTTCGTGCGCACGGTCGCGTGGGGCCCGCGTGGGGCGCCGTGCGCGAGGCGCCGCGGGGGTCAGACCTTCAGCAGGGCCTCGGCGAGCCCCTCGGCGGCGGTGAAGCAGCCCTCGTGGCTGCCGGGCGCGCTCACCGGCGTGACCCCGAGCCGGGACGCGAAGCGGTCCCAGCCGTACTCGCCGGGCGGGAGCGCGAGGTCGTCGGTGGACAGCACGTAGGACACCGGCACCCCCAGGGCCGCCGGGTCGAGCGGTTCCACGGTCTCGGTGAAGTACTGCATCGGGTGCGGCACGAGCAGCTCGTGCACCAGCTTCTGCGCCTCCTCACCCGCGTCGTTCATGAAGGCCTCCTGCCACACCGGCAGCGGGAGCGCGACCGTGTTGTTGCCCGACGCCGCGGCCTGGGCGTCGAACAGCTCCCGGTAGGCCGGCGGGACCTCGTCGTAGAGCGAGCGGCCCGCAGCCGGGACGAACGCGCTCCAGTAGACGAGCTTCCGCAGCCGCGACGCGACCCGGTGCGCCGCACCGGTGATCACGTAGCCGCCCCAGCTGTGCCCGACCAGCGTCACGTCGGACAGGTCGGCGGACTCGATCAGGTCCACCACGGCGTCGACGGTGTCGGACAGGTGCAGGGCGGTGGGGTCGTCGCCGTCACCGAGCCCCGGGAGCGTGGGGGTCAGCACGCGGTGTCCCGCCGCACGCAGTCGCTCGGCGATCGGGCGCCAGGCCCAGCCGCCGTGCCACGCGCCGGTCACCAGCACGAACGTCTCGGACATCGATCACTCCTCGTCGAGTTCGGAACGGGGTCGGATCCCCTCGGCGAGTGATCGTGGCCGACCCCGGACCACCGGTGAAGGGGCCGAGGGGGTCGTGCCGAAAGCGGTCCCGACTCAGACGATCCGTAGAGGAATCAGGGCCCGGTATCCGTGTCAGGATCACAGTCATGGACGAATCAGTGGTGATCGTCGGTGCCGGGATCGGGGGCCTGTCGCTGGCCCTCTCGCTGCACGCCCGCGGCGTCCGGGTCACCGTGCTCGAACGCGCGGCCGAGCTGCGCGAGGTCGGTGCGGCCGTGGCGCTGTCGGCGAACGGGCTGCGCCCGCTGGACGAGCTGGGCCTGCTGGGCGAGCTGGAGAAGGTCGCGGCGCAGCCGACCGAGCTCATCCACCGCGGCTGGCGCGACGACGAGCGGGTGTCCGCCTTCCCGGTCGGGATCGACGGCAGCTACCGGCGCCGCTTCGGCGCCCCCTACCTCGGTATCCACCGCGCGGAGTTCCAGCGGGTCCTGGCCGGTGCGTGCCCGGAGGGCATGGTCCGCCTCGACTGCGAGGTCACCGCGGTCGACCCGGACGGCACCGTCACCCTCGCCTCCGGTGAGCAGCTGCGCGGCGCGGTCGTGGTCGGCGCCGACGGCGTGCACTCCCGTGTCCGATCGGTCGTCGACCCCGATGCCCGCCCGCGCTACACCGGGACCTCGGCCTTCCGCGGGATCGTCGACGTCGCCGACGCGCCGCTGCTGCCCGACCCCGGCGCGATCCAGTTCTGGATGGGCCCGGACGCGCACGTGCTGCACTACGCGATCGGCGCGCACGCCGAGCAGATCAACTTCTTCGCCGTGCTGGAGGGACCGGAGCCGTGGACCGGCGGCACCGGCCCGACCGAGACCGACCCGGGGACCCTGGAACGGGCCTTCACCGGCTGGGCGCCGGGCGTGGTGCAGATGCTGACCGCGGTACCGCAGTCCCCGCAGTGGCCGCTCTACACGCTGCCCCCGATGACGCGCTGGTCCCGCGGCCGCGTCGTCCTCCTCGGCGACGCCGTGCACACGATGCTGCCGCACCACGGCCAGGGCGCGAACCAGTCCATCGAGGACGCCGCGGTGCTCGCCGACCTGCTCGTCGCCCCCGGCGCACTCGACGGCGACCACGCCGAGGCGTTCGACCGCTACCAGCGGCTGCGCCGGGCACGGACCCGGTCGATCCAGCGCAGCTCCCTGGTCACCAGCGAGCTGCTGCACCTGCCCGACGGCCCCGAGACCGACGCCCGCAACGCGGGACTGGCCGGGCTGGACCCGTGGCTCACCCGGATCCACGGCGTCGACGCGCGGGCCGACACCCGATCCGTCCCGGCCTGACCATCATCCAGTTGTCAAGGATCTGAATCGGGCGTCGTTCGGTCTTTGTGTCCACAGAATCACGCGCCTACCGTGAGGCGACGCGCCGGGCCGAGGGAGGTGACGGGCATGGATCTGCGGCAGCTCCGCTACTTCGTGGCGGTCGCGGAGACGCGGCACTTCGGCCGCGCCGCCGAGCGGCTGCACATGGCCCAGTCCCCGCTCTCCCAGGCCATCCGCCAGCTCGAGAGCCAGGTCGGCGCCACCCTGTTCGAGCGCACCACCCGCCGGGTCGACCTGACGCCGGCGGGGGCGTCGCTGCTGGAGGACGCGCGGCGGATCCTGGCCGGCGTCGAGGACGCGCGGCGCCGCGTCGAACAGGTCGCCGCGGGCACCGAGGGTGTGGTGACGGTCGGTGCCACCGACCTCGCCGCCTACCGGCTCCTGCCCCGGCTGGCCCGGGTCGCCGCCCGCCGGATGCCGGGCGTCTCGCTGCGGTTCCTGCCCGGGCTGCTCACCGCGGCCCAGGAGGACGCGCTCGACGAGCGTCGCATCGACCTCGCCGTACTGCGTCCGCCGGTGGTGCGCCCGGAGATGTCGGTCCGCCCGATCGCCCAGGAGCGGTTGATCGCGGCGCTGCCCGCCACCCACCGCCTCGCCGGGGCGGGGACGGTCACCCTGGCCGAGCTCCGGGGCGACGACTTCGTCGCCTACGGCGCCCCCGGCTCGGTGGTCGACTCGGTCGCCACCCAGGGATGCCTGGACTCCGGCTTCCTCCCGCGGCGCCGCACCGAGGCCCGCGACACCCCGATCCTGCTCACCCACGTCGCCGCCGGTGCCGGGGTCGCGTTGCTGCCCGAGTCGGTGCGCGCCCTGGGCACCGAAGGCGTCGTCTACGCCGACCTGGACCGCGAGCTGCGCGTCGACCTGGCCCTGGCCTGGCGCACCGACGACGACTCCCCCGCCCTCGTCCGGCTGCTCGACGTGCTCGCCGAGCGCGCGCACGAGCTGGACCCCCGCCCCGCCACCGTCCCCGGAGGACCGCAGTGAAGATCGTGGCCGTCGAGGCGATCCCGTTCGCCGTGCCCTACCGCAAACCGCTGCGGTTCGCCTCCGGTGAGGTGCACACCGCCGACCACGTGCTGGTCCGGGTGCACGCCGAGGACGGCGTCGTCGGCGTCGCCGAGGCCCCACCCCGCCCCTACACCTACGGAGAGACCCAGACCTCCATCCGCGCGGTGGTCGACACCGTGTTCGCACCGGAGATCGTGGGCCTGAGCGTCTTCGAGCGGGAGCGGATCCACGCCGTCCTCGACCGCACGATCGGCAACCCGACCGCGAAGGCCGCGATCGACATGGCCGTCTGGGACGTCATCGGCCGCCGGCTCGGTGTCGGCGTCTCCGAGCTGCTCGGCGGGTACACCGACCGGATGCGGGTCTCGCACATGGTCGGCTTCGCCCCCGACGACGTGATGGTCGCCGAGGCCCTGCGGATGCGCGAGGAGCACGGCGTCACCACCTTCAAGGTCAAGGTCGGCCGCCGCCCCGTCACCCTCGACACCGGCGCCTGCCGTGCGCTGCGCGAGGCACTGGGGCCCGACGTCGAGCTCTACGTCGACGGCAACCGCGGCTGGACCGCGTCCGAGGCCGCCCGGGCCCTGGACGAGATGGCCGACCTCGGCCTGACCCTGTCCGAGGAGCTCATGCCCGCCGACCAGGTGCTCGGACGCCGCTGGCTCACCGCCCGCACCGCGGTCCCGACCGTCGCCGACGAGTCCGCGACCCGGCCCGGCGAGGTGACCCGCGAGCTGCTCGACGGCGCCGCCACCATGATCAGCATCAAGACCGCGCGGACCGGGTTCACCGGCTCGCAGCGGGTGCTGCACCTGTGCGAGGGTCTCGGCACCGAGGTGGTCATGGGCAACCAGATCGACGGCCAGCTCGGCACCGCCTGCACCGTCGTCTTCGGTGCGGCGCACCGGCAGACCAGCGCCCGCGCCGGGGAGCTGTCGAACTTCCTCGACATGACCGACGACCTGCTCACCGAGCCGCTGCGGATCAGCGGCGGCGAGCTGCGCGTCCCCGACGGGCCCGGGATCGGCGTGGACGTCGACCCCGACAAGCTCGCCCACTACCGCACCGACACCTGAACACCCGCACCCACACGCCGAGACCGAACGACCCCGCCCCACCACAGGAGTAGGACATGACCGAGACCGCCACCGCCGCCGGCTCCGGCGCGAACGCCACCGCCACCTTCGCGAAGAAGGAGCGCACCGGCGCCGCCGCCGACCCGGCCCGGGTGTCCGCCATCGCCACCGACACGCTGCAGGCCCTGCACGACGTCATCCGCAAGCACCAGGTGACCTACGCCGAGTACGACGCGCTCAAGGCCTGGCTGATCCAGGTCGGCGCGGACGGCGAGTGGCCGCTGTTCCTCGACGTCTTCGTCGAGCACGTCGTGGAGGAGGTCGCCAACGCCGACCGCCACGGCGCGGTCGGCACCATCGAGGGCCCCTACTACGTCCCGGGTGCCCCGGTCATCGAATCCGGGACCGCGATGCCGATGCGGCCCGACGAGAAGGGCACCCCCCTGCTGTTCCAGGGCACCGTCACCGACCTCGACGGCGCCCCGATCGCCGGCGCGACGGTCGACCTGTGGCACGCCGACGACGAGGGCTACTACTCCCAGTTCGCCCCCGGCATCCCCGAGTGGAACCTGCGCGCGGTCATCCACACCGGCGACGACGGGCACTTCGCGTTCCACACCATGCAGCCCGCGCCGTACCAGATCCCGACCGACGGCTCGACCGGCGCGTTCATCTCCGCGGCCGGCTGGCACCCGTGGCGCCCCGCGCACCTGCACCTCAAGGTGTCCGCGCCCGGCAAGCAGCTCGTCACCACCCAGCTGTACTTCGACGGCGGCGACTACGTCGCCGACGACGTCGCCCAGGCCGTCAAGCCGGAGCTGATCCTGCGCCCCGGCCCGGCCGCCGACGGCACCGGCAACGAGGTCACCTACGACTTCGCGCTGGACCCCGCCTGATGGCCCGCTTCGCCGTGCGGATGGAGGTCGACCTCCCCGCCGACATGGACGCCGAGGCGAAGGCCGACCTGCTCGCGCGGGAGAAGGCCTGGTCGCAGCAGTGGCAGCGCTCGGGTGAGTGGGTGAGCATCTGGCGCTGCGTCGGCGAGTACGCCAACCTGTCGATCTTCGAGGTGCGCGACAACGAGCAGCTCCACGAGATCCTCTGGGGGCTGCCGCTGTTCCCCTACATGACCATGCAGGTGACCCCGCTGGCCACGCACCCGTCGGACATCCACGCCTGAGACCCCGCCGGGGCGTCCGAACCTGGTGACGGGTGCCCCGGCGGTCCTAGGTGTGATGTCCAGGGAGGTGGGACTGCCCAGACTTCGGTTGACTCCTGACCTGTGAGGACGTCCTCCTCGCTGGAAGGATCGACACCGTGCCCAAG
>NZ_VRMC01000733.1:0-208 GCF_008369905.1 Pseudonocardia sp. EV170527-09 | reverse complement strand
GAGACGCCGGCACGACCGGGGTGATCGAGTACCTGCGCGCCCATCGGGCGTGGGCACCGGGCATTCCTGCGATGGCCGCCATCGCGGTCGAGGCCGCCCACGCCCAGACCGTGACCTTGCCCGGCGAGACGCGGACCGCGGTCCTTGTCGCCGGTCTGGCCCGGCGACTGCTGGAGCTCGACCGGGAGATCAAAGACACCGACAAGCT
>NZ_VRMC01000732.1:0-208 GCF_008369905.1 Pseudonocardia sp. EV170527-09 | reverse complement strand
ACCCCGGCTCGCTGATCCACGTCGACGTCACCAAGTTCGCCAACATCCCCGACGGCGGGGGCTGGCGCTACCTGGGAAGGCAGCAAGGCCGCCGCAACCAGGCGGCCACCGCGCGGCGCACCGGTCAACGAGGCAAGTACTACCGCCCGGCCATCGGGACCGCCTACGTCCACACCGTGATCGACGACCACTCACGCACCGCCTACGC
>NZ_VRMC01000731.1:0-208 GCF_008369905.1 Pseudonocardia sp. EV170527-09 | reverse complement strand
GCGTAGGCGGTGCGTGAGTGGTCGTCGATCACGGTGTGGACGTAGGCGGTCCCGATGGCCGGGCGGTAGTACTTGCCCCGTTGACCGGTGCGCCGCGCGGTGGCCGCCTGGTTGCGGCGGCCTTGCTGTCGTCCCAGGTAGCGCCAGCCCCCGCCGTCGGGGATGTTGGCGAACTTGGTGACGTCGACGTGGATCAGCGAGCCGGGGT
>NZ_VRMC01000730.1:0-208 GCF_008369905.1 Pseudonocardia sp. EV170527-09 | reverse complement strand
ACCCCGGCTCGCTGATCCACGTCGACGTCACCAAGTTCGCCAACATCCCCGACGGCGGGGGCTGGCGCTACCTGGGACGGCAGCAAGGCCGCCGCAACCAGGCGGCCACCGCGCGGCGCACCGGTCAACGGGGCAAGTACTACCGCCCGGCCATCGGGACCGCCTACGTCCACACCGTGATCGACGACCACTCACGCACCGCCTACGC
>NZ_VRMC01000729.1:0-211 GCF_008369905.1 Pseudonocardia sp. EV170527-09 | reverse complement strand
CTGCCCACGACGATTGCACTCGACGGAGTTCGTCTTGCCTTGACCAGGGCCGCCTCACCTGCAGATCTATTTCCCGCACTCACCGGACTTGCTGCCTGGGCTATCCCTGCGCTACTTGTGGGTCTCTGGATAATGGCTCTTCCGGAAATGGAGTGCAGGTGAGGGCGTGACCGGCCGTGGGAGTCGGGTCGTGTCGCTGCGGCGGGGCGGG
>NZ_VRMC01000728.1:0-211 GCF_008369905.1 Pseudonocardia sp. EV170527-09 | reverse complement strand
GCTCGCCGGTAGCGGGCGTTCAACGATTCGATCGCGTTCGTCGTACAGATCACCCTCCGGACCTCGATGTCGTAGTCGAGGACCGGCATGAACTCGGTCCAGGCGTTACGCCACAAACGTATCATCGCCGGATAGGCTCGCCCCCACTCGTCATCGAGATCATCCAGCGCGGCTGCAGCGGCATCGGCGGTGGACGCGGTGTAAATAGCTC
>NZ_VRMC01000727.1:0-212 GCF_008369905.1 Pseudonocardia sp. EV170527-09 | reverse complement strand
ACCCCGAGTTCGGCTACCGGTTCATCGCCGACGAACTCGCCACGCAGGGCCACACCGCCTCCCGCACCCGGGTCGGCGGGTGCGGCCGCGCTTGCGGGCGTGGACCGACCAGAGCTTCTGCTGGCTGCACAACTTGCCGACCCGGACCGCCGGTGCACGACGACCTCGTCCGCCGCGAGTTCACCGCGACCCGGCCCAACCAGCTGTGGCTC
>NZ_VRMC01000726.1:0-214 GCF_008369905.1 Pseudonocardia sp. EV170527-09 | reverse complement strand
CGGGCACCTGCTGGTGTCCTGTGAGGACCGCGGCGGGGTCCACCTGTACCGGGTCGCGGCCGACGGCCCGGTACAGGTGGACCCCGCCGCGGTCCTCACAGGACACCAGCAGGTGCCCGTCGTCCCAGATCGGGGCGCGGGCACCTGCTGGTGTCCTGTGAGGACCGCGGCGGGGTCCACCTGTACCGGGTCGCGGCCGACGGCCCGGTACAGG
>NZ_VRMC01000725.1:0-216 GCF_008369905.1 Pseudonocardia sp. EV170527-09 | reverse complement strand
TCGCCGCGGCCAGCCAGCGCGCGGTGCGCCACCACCATGACGACGTCACCCCCGACACCAGCCCGGCTGCGGCGATCGGGGACACCGCGACCAGAAGCAGGATGATCGCCTGGCGGACGACCAGCTCGGCGGCGAACCCGGCCGCGGCGATTGACCCGAAGATCCCGGCGAACGCCATGATCACCGCCCGGGTCATGTCGGTCAGGCCTTCACCGA
>NZ_VRMC01000724.1:0-217 GCF_008369905.1 Pseudonocardia sp. EV170527-09 | reverse complement strand
AGACACTGCTCAACACCGCCCACGCGGCCTGACCCACCTACCGAGATCGGGTCAACCGAACTCGGGGCAGTCCCGATCGACCAGATGCGCGTCGAGATCGACCTGGTCGAGGCCGAATACCAACGCCTCCTCCAAGCACTCCTGAGCTTGACCCCTGACGCCGGACACGTCACCTGAGGTGGACCCGGTCCACCAGGGAGGATGTTGTTCGTGCCTG
>NZ_VRMC01000100.1:0-20922 GCF_008369905.1 Pseudonocardia sp. EV170527-09 | reverse complement strand
CCGCGATCACCGCGTAGTTTGACCGACGAAGGCTCACGAGGTAGCCGTCTTCGTCCACCACGTCAGCGGACGTGACCCACAACCGGAGGCCTTCGTCTGTCAGCCAGACTCACCGCCCCCGGACGGGACAACCTCCCTGGACATCACACCTAGTCCACTCGGCTGGGTGCTCAAGGTCGACTGCCCCTGTTTCCATGACGCAGCGTGATGAACTGCGACGATCGGGCACTGTTCGGGTGTCACCGGTGACGGTGGTGATCGACTCTCGTTGGGTCGGGTGTGAGCATCTGCACCGATTCGCGCACGACGGCCGACGACCCGGCCGGCGTCGCGTCCGCCGTCGGCGGCACCGCGCCCGAACAGGGTGCTCCGTCCGTCCGAAGTGGAGCAGGCGGCGGCGGTGAGGTGCTCGCGCTGACCGGTCTGCGGATCGTCGCCGCGCTCTGGGTCGTCGCGTTCCACTTCCACTTCACCCCGATGGCGGGTGTGGAGACGGTGAACGACTGGCTCGGACCGCTGATCACGCAGGGCGCGCTCGGCGTCGACCTGTTCTTCGTCCTGAGCGGTTTCGTGATCGCCTGGACCTACCTCGACCAGCTGGGCCCGCGGCTGCGGCTGCGCGAGGCCGGCGGGTTCGTGTGGGCCCGTGCGGCGCGGATGTGGCCCGCCTACGTGGTGGTCCTCCACCTCTTCGGCGTGTGGCTCGTGGCGCGGCTGGTGTTCGGGTCGACGACCGACGTCGTCTACCAGTCGGTGCAGCCGTCGTTCACCGTCGGTGCGTGGCTGGAGCAGCTGTTCGGCGTCCAGATGTGGGACGAGCAGTACCTCGACGGCGCGTCCTGGGTCGGTCCGACGTGGTCGATCAGCGCCGAGTGGCTCGCCTACCTGCTGTTCCCGCTGCTGGCCCTCGGCTTCTTCCGGCTGCGGAACCTGCCGTTCGCGGTGCTCGCGGCCGGGTCGCTGCTCTGCACCGCACCGATGGCGGCCGCGTTCCTCGTGGTCGGGTCGCCGTACTACCCGTACAGCTGGCTGGTCCGGGTCCTCGGCGGGTTCTCCGCGGGCGTCCTGGCGATGCTGGCCGTGCGGCGGCTGCGCACCACCGAGCGGACGCGCTCCGCGGCCTCGACGACGGCGACGTTCACCGTCGCCGCGGTCCCGTTCGTCCTGCTGGCGGGGTCCGTCGTCGGCGGCGGGCTGCACGGCCTGGCCGTCGTCGCCTTCCCGATCCTGGTCGGGGCTCTCGCGCTCGCCGACCGCGGACCGGTGCACCACCTGCTGACCCGTGGCCCGATGGTGCACGGAGGGCGGATCTCCTACGCCCTCTACCTGGTCCACATCCCGATGTTCGAGATCTTCTGGTTCCTGAGCGACTCCGGTGTCCTCCCCCGCGGCGGGGAGACGGGGCATCTGATCGCGCTCACCGTCTTCGTGGGGACTCTGCCCGTGGCACACCTGCTGTACTCGCTCGTCGAACGTCCCGCGCGCCGGTGGATGCGGGGCCGCACCCGGCCCGCCCCCGAGGCGGTCGAGGCGGTCGTCGCCCCCGACCCGATCCCCGCCGCCCGTCGCGTCGTGGACAACGACGCGGCGCGCCGTGACCCGGAGACCTCCGTGCTGACGGTGGTCACCGACGAGCCGGTGACCTCGGTGCTGCCCGTCGTGTCGGCCGCACCGGTCGCGGACCCCGCCCCGGCCGCGCCCGCCCGGCGGCCGGCGCCGGACCCCGCCCCGTCACGGCCGTTCGCCCCGACTCAGGGCGCCCCTGCACAGGGCGCGCCTGCACAGGGCGCGCCGACGTACCAGGGCACGCCGACGCACCAGGGCGCAGCGCAGAACGTGCCGACGCAGCAGAGCGCGTCGTCCGAGCAGGGCGCCGTGCAGAGGCCCGCCTCGTCGCAGTCCGCCGTGCCGCAGCCCGCCCGGCCGCAGCCGGTCGCCGCTCGGCCCGGCGCCGGAGAGCAGCCGGTCGTCGCGGCCCGGCCGGTGGCCGGGGACGAGCCCGGTGACGTGCCGCCGGTGACCGAGGCGCTGCCGGTGGTCCGCCGCCGCTCGGCGGGCCCCGCCGTCGCCACGACGTCGGGCTGGACGCCCACCACACCTGCGGAGCAGGACCCGGCCGACGACGCGCGCACCGCGGCCATGCCGGTCGTCCGGCCCGTCGCGGCCCCGTCCGCGCCGGTCGCCGAGCCCGAGCCCACCGCCCCGGCGGCCGAGCCGGCCCCGGCCGACCCGATCGCCGTCCCGGCGCCCGCGCTGCCCACCCGGGCACCGCGCCGCCCCGAGGCCGACCCCGCCGACGTGCCCGCCGCGGCCGAGATCGACGTCCCGGCCCCGGCCGGTTCGGCCCGCTGGGTGCTGGAGCGCCTGGCCGCGGCCCGCGCCGCCGACTTCGACGGCGCCGGGCACAGCGACCTGTCGGAGGACCTGGTGGCCGTCGCCCGGATGCGCAGCGGCGGCGCCGGGACCGGCGGGGACCTGTTCACCCCGGTCGTCGAGGGCACCGGCACCACCTCCGGCGTCGACCGGATGGAGCGGCTGCGGTCGCTGCACATCGCGGCCCGTGAGCTCGCCGACGACCGTGGTGTCGTCCCGGCGCCGCGGGCGATCCGCTCCGCCTCGGTGCTGCCCGGCACGCGCACCGGTGTCGAGAACTGCGGCCGCGCCGCCCGCCGTCGCGACGACGCCCACGCCAGCGCCGCGACCCCGATCGTCGCCGCGTCGGGGGCGGCCGCATCCCGTCGCCCCCGGAAGAAGCCGGCGCACGGGGCCTGAGACACCGCTGGGGAGCGGGTAACACGGCCGTGCCCCCGGACCACCACCGTGGTCCGGGGGCACGGCCGCGTCCGCGACCCGCGCCGGATCCGGTCCCGCGGGGTGAGGAGACCGGCGGTGCCCCCGGGCGGCGGTCCGCGCACCGGGGAGCGGTCCGGTGACGCCGCATCCCGGTGCCCGGACACCGCGGCGCCGCGTCGGCGACAATGGACGTGCCCGCCCGTCGCGCCCCAGGACGGGTCCCGCCCACCGACGCGATGGACCGATGATCCCCACGACCCCGCCCCTCGCCGACCTGCCCGAGCCCACCGGTGCCGCACCGCCGGAGCGGGCCGCACTGCACTGGTACCTGCGCCTGGTCCGTCACCACCTGGGCCGTGGCCCCTACCTCGACGTGGCGGGTGCCGGTGGCGCGCTGCTCGCCGGGCTGGCTCGGCTCGGCCCGGCCTCGGGGCTGGCCGGCTCGGAGACCGAGGCGGAGCGGATGCGCGCCGGTGCGCCGGGCTGCCCGGTGCACCTGAGCCTCGACGCCCTGCCGGGTCCGGTCGCGTCGCTGACCGCGGTGGAGGTGCTCGACCGGCTGCCGGACCCCGCGCTCGCCGGTGACCTCGGCCCGGGCGGCTGGTTCCGGGCGCTCGAACCGGGCGGGCACGCACTCGTCGTCGCCGCCGATGCCGAGGGCCGCGGCCGCGAGCTGGCCGGCGCCCGCTGGGTGCCGCCACGCGTCCCGCGCGGACACCTGCGGATCCGGGAGATCCTCGTCGAGGCCGGGTTCGAGATCCTCCGGGAGGGCTCGGACGGTCTGACCCGCGGCCCCTACGGCGGCATCCCCACCTGGGCCGACCCGCGTCTGGCCGCGACCCGCGCGCAGCGGTCCGCGGGGCGGCTCACGTGCGAGGTGGGCGCGGGGGAGCGCGCGGTGATCATCGCGAGGAGGCCGGCGGCGCCGTAGCGTGCAGGGCATGAGCGATGTGCTGCCCCTCGGCCCCGACGAGCTGCTCACCACAACCCGGTCGGTCCGCAAGCGCCTCGACCTGGAGCGTCCGGTCCCGCTGGAGGTGGTCCGGGAGAGTCTCGAGGTCGCGTTGCAGGCCCCGAGCGGTTCCAACCAGCAGGGCTGGCACTGGCTGGTGCTCACCGACGCCGAGAAGCGGAAGGCGGTCGGCGAGTACTACCGGAAGGCGTTCACCGCCTACCGGAACTCCGCGCAGTACCCGACGACCCGCTCCCACGGCGACGCCGACCGCGACGCCACCCAGCTCCGCGTCGCGGACAGCGCGCAGTACCTCGCGGACCGGATGGGCGAGGTCCCGGTGCTGGTCATCGGCGCGATCACCGCGAAGGCCGAGCTGCCGGCGTCGAACCAGGCCGGGCTGTGGGGCTCGCTGCTGCCGGCCGCGTGGAGCCTGCAGCTCGCGCTGCGCGCGCGTGGTCTGGGCAGCGCCTGGACGACGCTGCACCTGCAGTACGAGAAGGAGATCGCCGAGCTGCTGGGGATCCCGGACGACGTGCGGCAGGGAGTCCTGCTGCCGGTCGCGTACTACACCGGCGACACGTTCAAGCCCGCGAAGCGCCAGCCGCTCGACACCGTCCTGCACGTCGACGGCTGGTAAGCCGCCGCACGGCTCAGATCGGGAGCTTCCGGAAGATCGGCCGGGGCACGTGGCGCAGGGCGCTCATCACGAAGCGCATCGGCGCCGGTGCCCAGACCAGCTCCTTGCCCGTCCGCACCGCGTCGACGATGACGTCGGCGACGGCCTGCGGGGTGGTCGCGAGCGGTGCGGCGTCGAGGCCCTCGGTCATCTTCGAGTGCACGAAGCCGGGCCGGACGATCGTCACGGTCACGCCGAACTCGCGCAGCGCCTCGGTCAGACCGGTGTAGAACGCGTCCATCCCGGCCTTGGTGGAGCCGTAGACGAAGTTCGAGCGGCGGGCCCGCTCCCCGGCGACCGAGGAGATCGCGACGAGCGAGCCGTGACCCTGCGCGCGGAACCGCTCGGCCAGCGCGACCCCGGTGGAGACGGTCGCGGTGTAGTTGACCTGCGCCAGCTCGACGGCGTGGTCGACGTCGGTCCAGGCCTTCTCGTTGTCGCCGAGCAGCCCGAACGCGACGACGGCGACGTCGATGTCCCCACCCGCGAAGGCCTTCTTCACGACCTCGGGGTGGGTCTCGATGTTCCGGGCGTCGAACTCGATGGTCTCCACGCCGCATCCGAGCGCCTCGAGCTCGGTGCGGGCGGCGTCGAGCCGGGGGCCGGGGCGGGCGGCGAGCACGACCCGCAACGGGCGGTCCGCGGCGAACGCGCGCACGGTGGCCAGGCCGATCTCGGAGGTGCCGCCGAGGAGCAGGATGCTCTGCGGGTTGCCGACTGCGTCGATCATGATGGTGCTGGCTCCGGACGTCAGAGGGTCAGTGCGAGGCGGCGGGACATGTCGGAGGCGAAGACGCCGGTGGGGTCGACGCCGTCGCGGATCGCCTTCCACTCGGCGAACCGCGGGTAGCCGGCGGCGAAGGCCTCCGGCGACGTGCGCGACTCCTTCGCCAGGTACAGGCGCCCGCCGGCGGCCAGCACCATCTCGTCGAGCTCGGTGCAGAAGCGGGACAGGCCGCGTGCGATCGGGAAGTCGACGGTGATCGTCCAGCCCTTCGTCGGGAACGACAGCGGTGCGTCGTTGCCCGCGCCGAAGCGCTTGAACACGTTCAGCCCGGACTTGTGCGGCGAGGCCGCGATCTTCTCCAGGATGCGGCGCAGCTCGGTCTCGGCCCCCATCGGGACGACGAACTGGTACTGCAGGAAGCCCTTCGAGCCGTAGACCCGGTTCCAGTCCCCGAACACGTCGAGCACCTGGTAGAAGGCCGTGATGTTCTGCACCGAGCCACGCTGGCGCTTCGGTGCCTTGCGGAACCACAGCTCGGAGAACGCGGTCAGCGACAGCTTGTTCGCCAGCCCGTTCGGGAAGACGTCCGGGAAGGTCAGCAGCTGCGGCGCGTCGAACTTCAGCGGCTCGGACCGCAGCTTCGCGGGGAGCTGGTCGACGGTGGCGAGCGAGCCGCGGGTCAGCACCGACCGGCCCATCCGGGCGCCGGTCGCGGTGGTGTCGAACCAGGCCGCGGAGTAGCCGTAGGTGTCGTCGGAGCCGTCGGTGAGCAGCTCGAGCAGGCCGTCGAGGTCGTCGGTGCGGTCGGTGTCGACCACGAAGTACGCCGACTCGGTCCGGTGCAGCCGCACCCTGGCCCGCACGATGACCCCGGTCAGGCCCATCCCGCCGACGGTCGCCCAGAACAGCTCGGCGTCCGGCCCGGAGGGGGTCAGCTCGCGCACCGAGCCGTCCGCGGTCACCAGCGCCAGCCACTCGACGTGGTTGCCGAAGCTGCCCTTGGTGTGGTGGTTCTTGCCGTGCACGTCGGCACCGATCGCCCCGCCGATCGTGACCTGGCGGGTGCCCGGCAGCACCGGGACCCACAGCCCGAGCGGGAGCGCGGCGCGCATGAGCTGGTCGAGGCTGACACCCGCGTCGACGTCCGCGACGCCGGTGTCCGGGTCGATGGCGTGGATCCGGCTCAGCCCCGGCATGTCGAGGACGACGCCGCCCGCGTTCTGTGCCGGGTCGCCGTAGGACCGGCCGAGCCCGCGCGCGATCACGCCGCGCTCGCCCGCCGTGCGGACGGCCTCGGCCACGTCCTCGGCGTCGCGTGGGGTGACGAGCTGGGCGATCGTCGGCGCGGTCCGTCCCCAGCCGTGCAGGGAGGCGGTCCGTCGCGCCGGGGCGTCGGTCCTGGTGCTGCGGGGAACGGTCGTGTCCGTCATCGTCGCCAGGGTAGCGAGGGGCCCCGACGGCGACGGGTGCGACCCTGGGCGGGTGCTCGACGAGCGGCAGGTCCGCCTCCCGCTGCCACCGGCGCGGGGCCGGGGCGCGACCGCGGGGCTGTACGTGCTGCTCGGGGTCGGGTACCTGCTGGTCTCGCTGTGGCTGCAACGCCGGGTGCTCGCCGACCCCGGCGGTCTGCTGATCGGCCACGTCACCGCCGACGCCGACATGTTCTCCTGGTGGATCCACTGGTTCCCGTTCGCCGTGACGCACGGGGAGAACCCGCTGGTCACCGACTGGATGCACTGGCCGTACGGGCTGAACGCACTGTGGAACACCGCGGTCCCGCTGCTGGCGCTGGCGCTCGCCCCGGTGACCCTGGTCGCGGGCTCGGTGACCGCGTTCAACGTCGGCCTGATCCTCGGCCCGGTCGTCTCCGGGCTGGTGCTGGTCGCCGCGCTCGGCCCGTACGTGGGCCGGACCGGCCGCGGCTGGGCCGCCCGCGGGATCGCCGGAGCGCTGTACGCGTTCTCCCCGTTCCACCTCGCGCACACGATCGCCGGGCACCTCAACCTCACGTGGTCGCTGTTGCCGCCGCTGCTCCTGCTGCTGGCCCACCACCTGTTCGCACGGGGACCGCTGCGCCGGCCGTGGACGGTCGGGGCGGTGGCCGGGCTCGCCCTGGTCGGGCAGCTCGTCCTCTACACCCAGACCCTCGCGATCGGCGTGATCTTCCTGGTCGTCACCGCGATCGTGCTCGCGCTGCGGTTCCCGCGCCGGGTCCCCGCCCACCTGCGTGGGCTGGTCCGGGCCGGACTGGCCTGCGTCGGGGTGTTCGTGGTGCTCGGCGCGTACCCGCTGTACCTGGTGCTGGCCGGTCCGAACCGGCCGCGCGGCCCGATCCGCAACGTGCACGCCACGGGAGCGGACCTGGCGAACCTGCTGGTCCCGACCCGGCTGACCGCCGTCCGCGCGGTCCCCGACGGCACGGACGCCGAGCTCGGCGGCCACATCGGCGAGCAGGGCGGCTACGTCGGCCTCGCCGCGCTGGCGCTGGTCGTCGTCGCGGTGCTGGTCGTCCGGTCGACGACGCTGCGGGTGGTCGCGGCGGTCGGGTTCCTGTCCTGGGTCGCCTCGCTCGGCACGAGCGTGGTGCTGCTGGGCGACTACACGGGGATCCCGCTGCCCTGGCTGGTGTTCGCCGAGGTGCCGCTGCTGTCGGAGGTCGAGCCGGTCCGCATCCAGGTGGTGACGGCGATGTGCGTCGCCGTCGTCGTCGCGCTGTGGGTGGACCGGATGCCGATCGACACCCCGGCGACGGCGGTCGGTGCCGTCGCCCTGACCGCGCTGGCCGTGGTGTCGTGGCTGCCCGCCGACGCCCAGGAGGTCCGGCCCGCTCCGGTGCCCGCCTTCTTCGCGGCCGGGGCGGCGCCGCTGGGACCGTCCGACGTCGTCGAGATCTACCCACGGATCACCGCGGCCTGGGACGACGGCGCCCAGGGCCTGCGGTGGCAGGCGGCCTCCGGTCCGGCGTTCCGCATCCGCGGCGGCTACTTCATCGCCTCCGACCCCGACGACGACCTCGCGATCCAGTCCCGCTGGAACCGCTACCAGGTCGGGGCGCAGTGGGTCGCCGACGGCAAGGACGAGCCCAGCGACGACTACGCCGCCGCCGCCCACCGCGAGCTGCGCGACCTGGGGATCACCGCCGTCGCGTTCGTCCCCGGGTACGCCGGTGGCGACGAGGCCAGGGCGCTGGCATGGACCCGCCGGGTGACCGGCGACCCCGGCCGGTTCGACGGCGGGGTGTGGCTGTTCCGGCTGCCGGACGGCGCACCCGTCGGCTAGGTGTTTACCCTGGTGGGGTGACCGGTGCGCGGCTACCCGGAGAGGGTCGGGAGATCAGGATCTCCGACGCCGACCGCGAGCGCGTCGCGGCGCGGCTCAACCACGCGTTGGGCGAGGGCCGCATCTCGGTCGAGGAGCTGCAGGAGCGGCTGTCGGTCGTCTACGGCGCCCGGTTCGGCTCCGAGCTGCTCCCCGTGCTGTCCGACCTGCCCGGGGACCCGCTGAACCTGTCCGCGGACGTCCTCGCCACCCCGGTCGGCCCGCCCACGGTGCTGCGCGGCGGCATGAGCGGGGTCAAGCGCCGCGGCGACTGGGCGGTCCCGGCCCGGCTGCGGGTGCAGACCTCGCTCGGTGCGGTGCTGCTGGACTTCTGCGACGCGCAGCTGCCCCTGCCCGTCGTCGAGGTGGAGCTGGAGCTCGGCGCCGGTTCGGCCCGGCTGCTGGTCCCGGAGAACGCCACCGCCGACGTCGACGGCCTCGTCTCCCAGTACGGCTCGGTCCGCTCGAAGATGCCCAGCCGCGCCGTCCACGGCCGCCCGCACTTCCGCGTCTACGGCCGGACGGCCGCCGGTTCGGTCACGGTGCGGCCCCGCTACACCTTCGCCGGCCGTCACTTCTGACCCGGCTCACCGGAAGCGGCGGCCCTCGTCGCGGCGGTAGGCCCAGCCCACCAGCAGGGCCAGCCCGACCGTCCACACCGCGAACGCGCCCAGTGCCAGACCGCTCGGGGCCGGTCCGCCGAGCGACCAGAGCAGCAGGTCGCGGGCCCCGCGGGTGGGCAGCAGCTCGGTCGCGCGGGCCAGCCAGCCGGGGAACAGCTCCGGCGGCAACAGCAGCCCGCCGCCGAAGGCCATCGGGAAGAACGCCAGCTGGGTCACCGGCAGCGCCACCTTGGTCGGCAGCGAGTAGCCGATCGCGAGCCCACCGAACAGGAACGGCAGCCCGGCCACCAGCAGCGCCAGCACCGCGCCCGGCAGCCGGGCGGGCTCGACGGACGCGGGTGTGAGCAGCGCGCCGAGCGCGACCACCGGCAGCATCCCGAGCAGTGCGAACAGCACACCGACCGCGAGCCGGCCGACCACCCGGGCCGACGCGGGCGCGGGCAGCGTGCGCAGATAGGGGTCCCACGGCTTCTCGCGGTCGTCGGCGACGCCCACCCCGAAGGTGAACAGGAACCCGCTGAGCACGCCGAACAGCGCGAGCTGGGCGACCGTGCGGGTCGCCGCGACCGGGTCGTCGCCCCAGTCGAACGGCAGTACGAAGAAGCACAGGGTCAGGGCGGGGAACAGTGCGGTGGACAGCACCGCGACCGGGATCCGCAGCTGCTCCAGGATCAGGTAGCGGGCGTGCGCCGTAGCGATGCTCATGCCTGTCCTCCGGTCAGGGTGAGGAACGCGTCCTCCAGCGAGGCGCGGGAGACGGCGAGGTCGGCGAACGGGACGTCGTGGCGGACCAGGGCGCGGACGAGCTCGTCGGCGTCGGGGGTGTGCAGCACGACGCGGTCGCCGTCGACCTCGGCCCGGTCCACGCCGGGCAGGTCGTCGGGCACCGCCGGTCCCCCGGGCGCCGTCGTGATCCGGAACGCGACCCGGCCGCCCCGGACGGCGCCACGGACGGCGTCGACGTCGCCGTCGGCGCGGATCCGACCGCCGGCCAGGACGACGACGCGCTCCGCCAGCGACTCGATCTCGTCCAGATAGTGGGTGGTCAGCAGGACGGTCCCGCCGCCGGCGTGGAACTCGCGGACGGTGTCCCAGAGCGCGTGGCGCCCCTCGACGTCCAGGCCGGTCGTCGGCTCGTCGAGGAGCACCAGCCGAGGACGGCCGATGAACGCGAGCGCGAGCGCGAGGCGGCGCTTCTGGCCGCCGGACAGCCCGCCCGCCTGGCGGCGTTCCAGTCCGTCGAGGCCGAAGCGCCCCAGCAGCTCACCGGCCCCGACCGGGTCGGGGAAGTGGGCGCCGACGAACCGGACGATCTCCCCGACCCGCAGCGTGTCCGGCAGCCCGGTCTGCTGCGGGGTGATGCCCAGGGCGACCCGGTTCGCCGCGTCCCGCGGGTCCCCACCGAACAGCCGCACCGTGCCGGTGTCCGGTCGGCGCAGCCCGGACACGAGGTTGACCAGCGTCGACTTGCCCGCGCCGTTCGGGCCGAGCAGTCCGGTGAGGCTGCCGGGCTCCAGGACGAGGTCGACGTCGTCGAGGGCGAGGGTGTCGCCGTAGCGGCGGGTCACCCCGCGCAGCTCCACCGGGGCGGTCACGACGGCACCTCCGAGGGGTCCGAGGACGGGTCGAGCAGCGCTCGCAGGGCCGTCGTGTAGTCCTCGAAGGCCCGCCGGCCCGTTCTCGTCAGTTCGACGAAGGTCACCAGGGTGCGTCGCTGGTGCGTCTTGGTGATCGCGACGTAGCCGGCGTCCTCCAGCTTGCGCAGGTGCGTGGACAGGTTGCCCGCGGTCATGCCGAGCAGCTCCTGCAGGCGCGGGAAGGTCATGCGGTCGCCGTCGTCGAGCGCCGCGAGGGTGGCGGTGACCCGCAGCCGGGCCTGGGCGTGGATGACGGGGTCGAGCTCGGTCATCGGACCGCCCGCGCCCGCGTCCACAGTCCGGTGGCGACCAGCGCGCCGCCGCCGACGAGGGCCAGCGTCAGCGAGTGCCACGGCGCCGGGACGAACGGCAGCGCCGCCCCGAGCACCAGTAGTCCGAGCCCGAGCGCGTAGTCGGGGACGTTGCGACAGACTGCGGCCCCGACCGCGAACAGGCCGCCGGTGACGAACACGAACAGCGCGGGCATGGCGAACCCGACCGGCGCGCCGAGCCGGCCCAGGCCGATCGCCAGCACGACGATGCCGATCATCGCCACCGGCCACACCCAGCCGTAGAGGGCGCCGTGGAGCTGGCTCGGCCCGGCGACGCCGCGTCCCATCCGTGCGCCGACCACGCCGCTGCTGATCGACCCCCCGGCGATCGCCAGCCCCGTGAGAACGCCCGCGGTGAGCGCGGTGACCACCCCGGTCCCGTTCGCGAACCAGGCGAGCCCGATGACCGCCCAGGCCGCGCCCCAGATCAGATAGAAGATCCAGTACGGCGGGACCTGCCGGGCCTGCTCGCGCTCGATGATCGCGAGCGCGTCGGCCGGTGAGTGCGGCGGCTGGTCGTCGACGTCGGTGTCCGTCCGGTCCTGTATGCTTCCCCCACCACCAACTGGTTTGCTCTGTCATCAACTTTGTACGGCAAAGTGCATGGCCTTGTCCACGGTCGCGTACGGATCGGCAGGTCGGAGGGGCGCGACCTGCGCTCCGGTGGGTCGACGCGGTCGTTGCGGCGCGCGCCGCTACCCTCGATGGGTGACCGCCACCGAGCCCACCCGGGCCGAGCCCCCGGCCACCGGTCCGGCCGACGCCCCGGCCCCGCGCCTCGGCCTCGTCCGCCAGCTGGGCAGCTTCGTCGCGATCGGTGTGCTCTCCGCGATCGTCGACTTCGGCGTCTACCACCTGCTCCTGCACGCGGGCCTGTGGGTGCCGTTCGCCAAGGGCATCAGCTTCATCCTCGGCACGACGACGGCGTACCTGCTCAACAAGCGCTTCACCTTCACCGGCGCGAACACCGGCGGCCGCGCGAGGTTCGCCGGATTCGTGGCCCTCTACGGCACGACCTTCGCCGTGAACGTCGGCATGAACTCCCTGGTCCTGCACCTGCTGCCGCCGCTGAGCTAGGACACCAGCCTCGCCTGGCTGGTTGCCCAGGGCACCGCTACGGCGATCAACTTCGTCATGCTGCGCTGGGTCATCTTCAAGGACTGACCCCCCGCATCCACACCCGTTCTCGGGCATCCACACCTCATGCAACGGGTGTGGACGCAGGACAGGGGGGTGTGGATCCGTCAGGACCGGAGCGCGGAGCGGAGGGCGGCGACCATGCCCTGCGGGCCGGGGTCGGTGATCTCCTGCCAGGTCCAGCGGACGACGACGAGCCCGGTGCGGCGGATGCGGTCCTCCCGGCGCTTCTCCTCCCAGAGCGCCTCGGCCGCATCCCCGCCGGGACAGCGGGCGCGTCCGTACTTCACGCGCCCGTCGAACTCCCCGACGACGCGCAGCCCCGGCCAGGCGAAGTCGGCGCGGTAACGCGTCCCGGGCACGGGCCACTGCGTCACCGGGGTGGGCAGGCCCGACAGGTGCATCCTGAGACGGCTGCGGGTCTCCCCGGGGCTCTCGCTCGCCGGGTCGACGAGGGCGAGGGTCCGGCGAGCCGCGCCCACTCCTGTGGTCCCGGTGGCCCGGGCCAGCGCCGACGTGATGTCGTCGGGCGATGTCGCACCCGGCCGAGGACATCCGGTGTGCCCGTCGACGACCGCGGCATGCAGGGCCCCGTCCGCGACGACCAGCGCCTGTTCCGCGGGCAACGACCGGGCCAGGTCGACGACCGTGCGTGCCGGACCCGTCAGGCGCAGGCCGTCGACCTCGACCACGTCGTCGGAGGCGAGTGCTCCGCTGTGCACGACCAGGTCACCGCGGGTCCGGGCACCGGTGGGGCGGGACCGGAGGACGTGGAGCCGATCGAGCGGGACGGCCCAGACGGGCAGGCCGAGCAGCACGGCCGCGGTGACGTGGCCGAACACCGCATCCGGGGACAGTCCCGGCGCGGCGGCCCGGGCACGCAGCGCGTGGTCGACGACGGCCGAGTCCGATCGCCCCCGTCGGTGAGCCGGTAGACCCCGCGCCGGACACCGGTCAGGACCCCGCTACGCCGCAGCGCGTCGATCTCGTCGTCGGAGAACCCCTGCTCCCGCAGCCGGCTTCGCCGGACCAGGCCGTGTGCGTCGCCCCGGAGCGTCTCGCGTGTCATACCGGTGACACTGACCGACCACGGCCGCCCCACCGCTCCCAACCAGCGCCCTGTGGACAACTCCACCGGGTGTGGACACCGCATCCACACCCGTTGCGGGGCATCCACACCTGGTGCAACGGGTGTGGACGACGGTCAAGGGGTGTGGATGGTCAGGGGGCGCGGTGGAACTGTTCCCGGCGGCCCTGGCGGAGCAGGGTGAGCCAGTCGCGGAAGGCGCCCGGGTCGCGCTTGGTCACCAGGAAGTACCAGGCGAACCTCGGCAGCTCCAGGAGGCCGATCCTGCGCATCCCCGGCTGGGACATCAGGTAGCCGCGGTTGCGGTAGGTGTAGTAGCGCTTGACCTCGTCGCCCGGGTCCTGGGCGTGCAGCCGCCCGCCGAGCATCGGCTTGAACTCGTCGGAGCCGTAGGGGTGCAGGTAGGTGGCCTGCAGCGCGGTGCCGAACGGCAGACCGGACCGGACCATCCGCCGGTGCATCTCCACCTCGTCGCCGCGGACGAACAGGCGCAGGTCCGGGACCCCGACGACCTCCAGCGTGGAGGCCCGGAACAGGGCGCCGTTGAAGAAGCTGGCGATTCCGGGCAGCAGGTCGTCGGGGCCCAGCGCCGAGCGGGACCGGTGCCAGGTGACGCCGCGGCGCAGCGGGAAGGCGAGGCGGTCCGGGTCGGCCTCGTCGGCGACCACCGGGGACACCGCGGCGAGGTCGTGCCGCTGTGCGACGTCGAGCAGCGTGGCGAGCGTGGACTCGTCGGCGGCGTGGCCGTCGTCGTCGGCCAGGAAGATCCACTCGGCGCCCATCGCGAGGGCGTGCAGCATCCCCAGGGCGAAGCCGCCGGCACCACCGAGGTTGGACCACGACGGCAGCCAGGTCGTCGGCAGCGGACACGCCTCGACGGCGTCGCGGGCGGGCCGGTCCGGCCCGTTGTCGACGACGATCAGGTGTGCCAGCGGGTGGGTCTGCTTCGCCATCGCCGCGAGCGAGTCGACGAGCAGCTCGGCGCGGTGCCGCGTCACGATGACGCCGACGACCGAGCCGGGCGGGAGCGGTCCGGTCACGACGGGGTCCGCCCCTTGTAGTGGTCGAGGACCTCGTGCAGCGGGCCGTACTCCTTGATCGTCCCGTGCTCCATCCACAGCGCGGTGTCGCACAGGTCGGCGAGGAACTCGTCGGAGTGCGAGGCGAAGACCAGGATCCCGGAGCGGTCGACGAGCTCGTGCAGCCGGTCTCGGGCCTTGTTCAGGAACTCCGCGTCGACGGCGCCGATGCCCTCGTCGAGCAGCAGGATCTCGGGGTCGATCGAGGTGACGACGCCGAGCGCGAGCCGCACCCGCATGCCCGTCGAGTACGCCCGCAGCGGCATCTCCAGGTAGTCGCCGAGCTCGGTGAAGGCGGCGATGTCGTCGATCCGCGCCTCCATCTGCTTGCGCGTCATGCCCAGGAACAGGCCGCGGATCAGGATGTTCTCGTAGCCGGAGATCTCCGGGTCCATCCCGACGGCGAGGTCGAACACGGGCGCGACCTTGCCGCGGACCAGCGAGCGGCCACGGGTGGGCTCGTAGATGCCGGCCATCAGCCGCAGCAGCGTGGACTTGCCGGCGCCGTTGTGCCCGACGAGTGCGACGCGCGCGCCCTTGTCCAGGCTGACGGTGATGTCGCGCAGCGCCTCGATGATCGGGACCTTGGCGTCGGTGCCGATCCGGCCGCCCGCCTTGCCGAGGACGGCCTTCTTCAGCGAGCGCGTCTTGGCGTCGAAGATCGGGAAGTCGACGGCGGCGCGGTCGATCCGGATGCGGGGTTCAGTCACAGCGGCTCACACCCAGTACGCGACGCGGGAGCGGTAGTTGCGCAGGCAGATCAGCGCCGCGGCCCAGCCGACCAGCGTGATCACGCCGGTGACCAGCCAGTACCGGCCGACGATCTCCTGGCCGAGCAGCGGCTGACGCACGATCTCGACGAAGTGGAAGACCGGGTTCAGCTCGACCAGCTGCGCGCGCTCGCGGGCCACGTCGTTCTTGCTGAGCGTGTCGACCGACCAGACGATCGGGGTCAGGTAGAAGATCAGCTGGGTCACGCTGGCGATGATCGGCGGGATGTCCCGGAAGCGGGTCGCGAGGATCCCGGACAGGATCGCGACCCACGCGCCGTTGACCGCCAGCAGTGCGAAGGCCGGGACGGCGAGCAGCGTCGACAGCCCCAGCGGATGCGGGAACACGATCATCAGCACGACCCAGACGACCAGGTTGTGCAGGAAGAACAGCGTCTGTCGCCACACGAGCCGGTAGATGTGCAGGCTCAGCGGGGCGGGCAGGAACTTGATCAGGCCTTCGTTGGCGATGAAGACCTCGCTGCCCTCGAGGATGCAGCCGGACACGAAGTTCCAGATCAGCAGCCCGACGGCGACGTGCGGCAGGAACGTCGCCAGCGACATCCCGAACAGCGCCGAGTAGAGGATGCCCAGGCCGAGCGCGATGACGCCCATGCTGATCGAGATCCACAGCGGCCCCAGGACGGAGCGGCGGTAGCGCTGCTTGATGTCCTGCCAGCCGAGGTAGCCCCACAACGGCCGTTGCCGCCAGCCCTGGGCGAGGTCCGCGAACGCCCGGCGCCAGCTGCGCGGGCTCGACACCTCGGACGGGTCGACGACGTCGCCCGGCTCGTTGTCGGTCACGGTCACGGCCACCCGGTGAGGGTACTCAGACGCCGTCCGCGGTCCCGGCAGGGGAGCCCCCCGCCGGGACACCGCGAAACCGCAGGTCGTCGGCGTGGGTCAGAGGTACTGCCCGGTCCCGCGACCCATGCCCTCCGGTACGCCGCCCTGCTCGGGGGCCCCGCCGCCCATCCCCGGCGGCAGCCCGCGGCGCATCTGCTCCAACTGGGCGCGGGCGGCCATCTGCTGGGCGAACAGCGCGGTCTGGATGCCGTGGAACAGGCCCTCCAGCCAGCCGACCAGCTGGGCCTGGGCGATCCGCAGCTCGCCCTCCGACGGGGTCGTGTCCGCCGTGAACGGCAGGCTGAGCCGGTGCAGCTCCTCGCGCAGCTCCGGCGCGAGTCCCTCCTCGAGCTCCTTGACGGAGTTCTCGTGGATCTCCTTGAGCCGCTCGCGGGACGCCTCGTCCAGCGGTGCCGCCTTCACCTCCTCGAGCAGCTGCTTGATCATCGTGCCGATCCGCATGACCTTCGCGGGCTGCTCGACCAGGCCGGCCGGGCTCTGCGTGGACCCGTCGTCGTCCTGCGGGACCGACGCCATGCCCACCGGCCGCCCGTCGGCGCCGACCACCACGACCCGGTCTCCGGACGTCTCCTGCTCGTCGCTCATGTGTCCCATTCTGGACCTGCCCGCTCAGGAGTTCACGAGGAGGAGCTTGCCGGTGACCCCGCCGGCGGCGAGCCTGCGGTGGGCGTCGGCGGCGTCGGACATCGCGAAGCGCTCGAAGACGACCGGCTTCACCCGGCCGTCGGTGAACAGCGGCCACACGTTCTCCCGGACCCCGTCGACGATCTCGGCCTTCGAGTGCGGGCCCTCGACCGGGCGGCCGCGCAGGCCCATCGCCGAGACGTGGCCGCGCTTGGCCAGCAGGGCGCCGACGTTGAGCTCGGCCTTCACCCCGCCCTGCATCCCGATGATCATCAGTCGACCGTCGCGGGCCAGCGCCGACAGGTTGTTCGCCAGGCCCTTGGCGCCCATGTTGTCGAGGATGACGTCGGCGCCGTGGCCGTCGGTGGCCTTCTTCAGCTCCTCGGCGATGTCGTCGTGGTAGTCGATGACGATGTCGGCGCCCAGGTCACGGCAGAACTGCATCCGGTCGGCGTGGCCCGCGGTGGCCGCGACGCGTGCGCCGAACGCCTTCGCGACCTGGATCGCGTGCGTGCCGATGCCCGACGAGCCGCCCTGGACCAGGAACGTCTCACCCTCGGCGAGCCGGCCCTCCAGGAACACGTTCGACCAGACGGTGCAGGCGACCTCGGGCAGGCCGCCCGCCTCCTCCAGCGACACGCCCCCGGGGACGGGCAGCAGCTGCGGGGCCGGGACGGCGACCTTCGTCGCGTAGCCGCCGCCGGCGAGCAGGGCGCAGACCTCGTCGCCGACCGACCAGCCGGTCACGCCCTCGCCGAGCGCGGCGATCCGGCCCGCGCACTCCAGACCGAGGATCTCCGACGCGCCGGGCGGGACCGGGTAGTTGCCCTGGACCTGCAGGAGGTCGGCCCGGTTGACGGCCGAGGAGACGACGTCGAGCACGACCTCACCCGGCCCGGGCTCGGGGTCGGGCACCTCGGCCCACGTCATCTGCTCGGGTCCGCCGTACTCGGTCAAGGTGATCGCCCACATGGGAGCCGACCGTATTCTGTGGCGCGCCCGTCGGCGATCCGGCACGGTCGACCGATGGACGTGCTCCCCGCGCCGATCGACCCGGTGCCCGACCCGTGGCCGCTGGCCGGGCTGACCCTGCGGACCCCGCGCCTGGAGTTGCGCGTCGAGGACGACGCGTCGCTCCGCGAGCTGGTGGAGGCCGTGCACGGCAGCGGGATCCACCCGTCGTCGGAGATGCCGTTCCGCACGCCGTGGACCCGGGCGGACCCGCGGTACCTGGGGCGCGGCATGGCGCAGTACTACTGGGGGAACCGGGCGAGGGCGTCACCGGAGTGGTGGACGCTGACGTTCGTCGTGCGGGCGCAGGGCCGGGTCGTCGGCATGCAGGACGTGGTGGGGGACCGGTTCGGCGTGCGCCGCGAGGTCTCGACCGGCTCGTACCTGGTGCGCCGCGCCCAGGGCCGCGGCCACGGCACCGAGATGCGGGCTGCGGTACTGGCGTTCGCCTTCGACCACCTCGGCGCGCTGGTGGCGCGCTCGGAGTACCTGGCGGGCAACGCGCGGTCCGCGGCGGTGTCGGCCCGGCTCGGCTACCGCGACGACGGCACCGCCACGATCGTCCACGACGACGAGCGCGTCACCGAGTACCGGGTGCGCCTCGACCGGGAGGCGTTCGTGCGGCCCGGGTGGGAGCTCGTCGTCGAGGGCTACACCGCGGACCTGGCGGAGTTCCTCGCCGCGGCGCCGCCGGTCGGCTGACGAGCCGCGGTCAGCTGAAGATCAGCGCGCGGTGCCGGGGCAGCCGCAGCCACACCTGCCCGGCGACGAGCAGCACCGCCAGCACGGCGAACCACTGCACGCCCTGCACCGCGGGCACCACGTCGACCGGCAGCGTGTAGGCGAACGCCACCCGCAGGGCGGCGTCGAGGAGCAGGCCCGCCGCCCAGCCCGCCGTCAGCCACCGCCAGATCGAGCGGAACCGGGCGGAGGAGGCCCAGCGACGGTCCCACTCGTCGGGACTGCGGCCGGACTCGGCGAGGGTGAGTCTGCCGACCACGAACATCACCGGGCGGGACGAGAAGACGCTCGCGAGCAGCACGACGCCCAGCGCCGCGGTGACCAGGGCCTCGCGGGCGAGCAGGACGCGGTCGTCGCCGCCGAGCAGCGCGGTCGCCGCGCTCGCCACGCACAGGACGAGCACGAGCACCGCGAACCACTCGACGCGCCGGTGCCGCAGGAGCACCCACAGCGCCCGCGCCGCCGGGACCGCGGCCCCGACGAGCAGCGCCGGTCCGGCCGCGACGCCGACCGCCCGCAGGACGTAGAACAGCACCAGCGGCGCGGCGATGTCGCCGAGCACGGTGGCCGCGAGCTCCCGGCGCTTCACGACGCCGTCACCAGCGACGACAGCCGCTCGGCGACGCGCTCCGGGAACTCCCCGGGCAGCGCGTGCGTGGCGTCCGGCCACACCTCGACGGTGCCGTGTGGCAGCAGCGCGGCCCGATCCCGCGCCCGGCCGGCGTCGAGCATCGTGCTGCGCCCGCCGAGCAGCACCAGGGTGCGGACGCCGACCTCGGCGACGTCGCGGGCGGTGGGCAGCGGTGGCAGCGGGATCGCGGAGGCGTAGCCGGACAGGCCCGCCTCGATGAGCCGGGCGACCGGGTCGTCGCCGACGTCGGCGCCGCCACCCAGGCGGGCGACGAACCGCCGGCGCAGCCACGGCGGGGCGCCGGGCTGCGCGCCGATCGAGGCGGCCACCGTGCCGGCCGGGATGCCCGTGAAGGTGCGGGCCGGGTCGAGCAGGCCGAGCGTCCGGATCCCGGCCGGGGCGCGGCGGGCGACCTCGAACGCCAGGCGCCCGCCCATCGAGGTCCCGACGAGGTGGCACGGCCCGAGCGTGTCGAGGACGTCGCGGAGCCAGCGGATCTGGTCGGCGACCGACCGGAGCGGCACGTCCTGGGTGCTCGCCCCGGGACCGCCGAGCGGGTCGACGAGGTGCACGGTCGCCCGGCGCCGCAGCGCGGGCACGTTCGGCGCCCAGCTCACCCCCGGCGACCCCGCCCCGGGCAGCAGGACGAACGGGTCCCCGGGAGGTCCGTCGCAGGTCAGAACACGAACGACGCCGTGCGTGGTGGCGATGTCGCGGCTGCTCGTCGGCCCCAGCCCGGCGACCGCGTCGTCGTACAGCGCGTGGAATCGGTCCCGGGCCGCGGTGCTGGTGAAGTGTCCGGTGCGCATCGTCCCCCCGTTTCGCGATACGATCGGACTGTAAAAGCGGCCGGAGCTTTTCGCAAGCCGATCGGATCGGAACGAGGTGGAGATGCCGAAGGTGGTCGATCACGGGCAGCGCCGCGGGGACATCGCGGAGGCGCTCTGGCGGATCGCTGCGGCCGAGGGGCTGGAGGCGGTCAGCCTGGCCCGGGTCGCGCAGGAGGCAGGAGTCTCGAAGGGGTGGGTCCAGCACTACTTCGCCTCGCGTGACGAGCTACTGGACTTCGCTGCGCAGCACCTGCGGCTGCGGGTCGACGCGCGGGTGAGCGCGCGGATGGCGGCGGCCGCGCCGTCGTCGCCGCTGGGGGAGGTCCGCGCCCTGCTGGTTGCACTGCTCCCGCTCGACGACGACGCCCGCACCGACGCCCGCGTCGGCTCCGCCTTCCTCATCCGTGCACTCGGCGACGACCGGCTGCGCGAGGCCTACCGGACGGGCAACCGCCTGATCCGTGCGGCCGTCGCCGACCGGCTCGCCGCGGCCCGCGACGCCGGCGAGCTCGCCGCGCTCGACCCGGACCGGGAGGCGACCGTGCTCCTCGCGCTGGCCGGTGGCCTCGCGGAAGCCGTCCTGCTCGGCGACGCCGACGAGGCCGGCGCACTCGCCGTGCTGGACCACCAGCTCGGGCGGCTACGGCCCTAGTTGTGATGTCCAGGGAGGTTGTCCCGTCCGGGGGCGGTGAGTCTGGCTGACAGACGAAGGCCTCCGGTTGTGAAGTGGAGCTGTCGAGGAACCGCTTCACCCACCGGAGGCCTTCGTGTCCCACGCTAACGCCGCCCTGACCCCGCGCGCCCGGCTGCGGCTCGCTCAACTCGTCGTCGAGCACGGCTGGACCCACACCGCGGCCGCGACAATGTTCATGGTCTCCGCGCGGACCGCCAAGAAGTGGTCCGACCGCTACCGGGCCGAGGGGCCGGCGGGGATGGCCGACCGCAGCTCACGGCCGAGGTCCTCACCGACGAAGACCCGTGTCGGTCTGGTGCGGCGAATCGTACGGCTGCGCTGGCGGCACCGGCTGGGCCCGGTCCAGATCGCCGGGCGCCTGGGCATGGCCGCCTCGACCGTGCACGCGGT
>NZ_VRMC01000723.1:0-217 GCF_008369905.1 Pseudonocardia sp. EV170527-09 | reverse complement strand
CCCGCCCCGCCGCAGCGACACGACCCGACTCCCACGGCCGGTCACGCCCTCACCTGCACTCCATTTCCGGAAGAGCCCCTATGGGCTCTGCTGAGAACGAGACGGGTTCGGGTCGGCGGTTCTCGCCCGAGCAGGCCGCCGCAGCGGCGATGGTGGCCGACGCCCGAGCGCGGGGGCTGGAACTGACCGGCCCGGACGGCTTGTTGAAGCTGTTCAC
>NZ_VRMC01000722.1:0-218 GCF_008369905.1 Pseudonocardia sp. EV170527-09 | reverse complement strand
ACACCCCCTCAGCGTCGCCCAGAAGGGGTCAATCCCAATCCGACGTCAGGGGGTCAGTCTCAGGCCGTCGTCGACACGAGCGGTCGGACGCAGACGCCGTGGTCTTCGGCGAGCTGGGTGGCGACCTCGTTGGACAGCGCCAGCATCGCCTTCTGGGCGCGGGTGAGCTTGTCCTGGTCGATCGGGACGGGGCCGGTTTCGGTTGTGTTCATGCGGCA
>NZ_VRMC01000721.1:0-219 GCF_008369905.1 Pseudonocardia sp. EV170527-09 | reverse complement strand
CCTGCTTCCCGCTGCGCGTGGCCGCGTTGCGGCGCAACTCGCGGGAGACCGTCCCCGGGGCGCGCCCGATCCTGCGCGCGATCTCACGCACCCCGATCTGCTGGGCGCGCAGCAGCGCGATCTCCTCGCGCTCCTCGAAGGACAGGTAGCGGCCGGTGGGCTCGGCCAGCGAGATCGGTGGCATGCCGCCAGCGTGGCGAAACCAGCGGGCCCCGACCG
>NZ_VRMC01000720.1:0-220 GCF_008369905.1 Pseudonocardia sp. EV170527-09 | reverse complement strand
GACACCGACAAGCTCATCACCACCGTGTTCCGCACCCACCCGGACGCGGCGATCATCGAATCGCTGCCCGGACTCGGCCCTATTCTGGGCGCGGAATTCCTCACCGCCACCAACGGCGGTGTCAGCAGCAGTATCGGCGCTGATATCGGCGCTGATGTCGGCTCCGAGCTGGGTGGCTTCGCCAGCTCGGGACGGCTGGCCTCCTACGCCGGACTCGTCC
>NZ_VRMC01000719.1:0-222 GCF_008369905.1 Pseudonocardia sp. EV170527-09 | reverse complement strand
CAGGGTGGGGTGTGCGGTATCTGTGCTGGTCATGACCACACCAACAGCAGCAGCACGAGTGGTGTCGCGGATCGTCGCGGCAGCAGTGGCCGGGGTTCTGGTCGCCGGGTGCGGCGCCACCGGTGGTGCCGTCGGCGGCTCGGCCGGGTCGGGGGCGACCGCATCGCGGGCGGCCGAGGTGACACCGACACCGACAACGACCGAGGCCCCTGAGGGCCCCGA
>NZ_VRMC01000718.1:0-223 GCF_008369905.1 Pseudonocardia sp. EV170527-09 | reverse complement strand
GTGTGACCTGTGGTTCCCCGAGACCACGATCCCCGTCGGGGCCGGTCAGGAGCGAGTTCTGCCGGTGCTGGTGATGACGCTGGGCTACTCGCGGTTCCTGTCCGCGACGATGATCCCCTCACGCCAGGCCGGGGACATCCTGTCCGGGATGTGGCAGCTGATCAGCGACGTCGGGCGGGTCACCCGCACCCTGGTCTGGGACCGGGAGTCCGCGATCGGCGGG
>NZ_VRMC01000717.1:0-224 GCF_008369905.1 Pseudonocardia sp. EV170527-09 | reverse complement strand
GGCCTTCGACGGACGCCTGTCCGCCGGACGCCGATAGCCCTCAACAGCCAGAGTTACACCGGAAACTTGACAGTCCCGCCTCGGAGGTCTCGGAGGTCTCGGAGGTCTCGGAGGTCTCGGAGGCTTCCGCCGAGGCCTCGACGACGCGAGGACCTCGTCCGGGTGTGGTGGGTGCGGTGTGCTGGGGAGCGCACGACCATCCCCTCACCACCCCTGGGCCTCCC
>NZ_VRMC01000716.1:0-228 GCF_008369905.1 Pseudonocardia sp. EV170527-09 | reverse complement strand
GCGGAGTAACAGATACTTCGGCAAAGCGTTTTAACCACTGTAATGGACTCAAACCCGACGCCTGAATCAACACGGCTAATATCGACTGTCCGTTGATGTCTCGATGTAATAAAGCCGCTTTAGAAAGTGCCTGTTCACCTGTTCCAATCACTGGGTCTACACTTTCACGCCACAAACCTCCAAACAATTCTTTAAACTGATACGGCGCACCTTCAATCTCATCAAAAC
>NZ_VRMC01000715.1:0-228 GCF_008369905.1 Pseudonocardia sp. EV170527-09 | reverse complement strand
ATTCAGAACTACGCGCTGGTCTACGAACCCGCGAAGCTGGAAGACGGGGTCTTCATCGGCCCGGCAGTGGTGCTGACCAACGACCATTTCCCTCGTGCTATCAACCCCGACGGCTCCCTCAAATCTGCTGACGATTGGGAGCAGGTGGGCGTGACCTGCAAGCGTGGCTGCTCTGTTGGCGCCCGCTCGGTGTGCATTGCGCCCGTCACTATTGGTGAGTGGGCTACG